>NZ_JAGYGS010000039.1:0-27863 GCF_018991185.1 Lactiplantibacillus sp. 7.2.4 | reverse complement strand
TCTTTTAAAGTCTCCAACAAAAATTTTCCACCAGCCAGGCCTTCATCCGCATCTTCAAATTGCTGTTGCAATCCACCTAAGTAACCTTCTACTTCTAACAACAACCAGTCATATTCGTTAAGCAGTGCAATCTTTTCCTCATCGTCTAGGTCGTCAAACGAAACAATTTTTTGACGTGCCTGTACCGCCTTGTAGGCAAAGTCAGCAGCGCTTGTGGCTGCAGATAACTTTTTTTCTACACGATTAAGTTTCATTTCAAATGATTGGCATTCAGATAGTAAGTCCACCATTTATTTCAGCCCCCTATTAAACATCCATGAATTCAAGCAAAACGCCATTGCCATATTATTTTGAATTAGCAGCCATTCTGGAGTTAATTCTTGTGGATCGATTGATGCAATCCGTGTAATGCCATGAAGAATGCAATCCTGTTGTTCTTTGTAAGGTAATGGATTATCCATAACTACCGTCCTCACTTTCTTAGCACTTGCAAACATTTCTGGTTAGCGATAATATATACGCATACCTTGAATTGTTTTCTTGCTCCCTACTCTTGTAATCCACTCCAGTAGGGAGTATTTTTGTCTTTTAGCTTGCAAACGAGACCGCTTTGGAATAAAGTAAGTGTTGGTACTAATCATCTCTTCCATTAGCCCATCGTTAGCCATTACTAGCGATGGCTTTTTTTGCGCTCGTTTCCACTCGTGGAGTGGTAAAATTGATACTTTTTGCATGATCATTCCTCCTACTTGAGCACTTGAATACCATTGGTAATGATTTCAAATTGCTGGCCATTCTCTTTTACTACAGCTACATCTTTTTTTGTGCGCAACGTGAACGGAATTTGCTTAATTTCAACTACTCTGCCAACACCGGCTTCTCGTATTAATTGGCCGCAACTATACTCAGCCTTGTAACTCACTCGATCACCTACATGAACTTTCATGATCATTCCTCCTAATACATTGGTGGCAATGTAAATGTCCATCCATCGTCGTTTTCTTCATCTGGCTCGCAAACGTTAATATCGTGTTCTTGCAATTCACCAATAAATTCTTCTGAATAGCCAAAGCATGGCCGCCGCTTAATGATCCCATCTGTATCGTACGTGATAGCGTTAATCAGCTCACGTTCATCTGCACGAATTGCGTTATACTTACGTGCTCTTAACGCGTGCTCAATGTCTTCTTCATACATATCGTTTCCTCCTAAATTCCAAACCAGTTTCTAACCTCTCGGCGTTTGCACCACACGGTTGTTAGCGCCCAGGTTAATGCCGCTACTTCTACCATGGCAATTCCTCCCAATAAATGGCCCCTCGCATAGACTATTTATAATTCATGATCTTCATAATATTTATCAGCGGATTTTTTTGAAATCCGTTGAACTCCGTCAACAACGGAAACCCTCAAACCGTCAACAATGAATTTGTCTAAAGTTTTGTCACTAACATTCATGTAAATTTGAGCTTCCTGTTTCTTCATCCAATACGGTAAAGCTTCACGGTCCATCATACTTTTAAATACAGATTTGATTATCCCTGTTAGCTCTTGCTTGATTGGCTCTAATACCTTGCTAGGCAGGCTTAAAGAGATGTCGTTAGATTCCATGTAACTCGCCTCCTATGTTTGCTTAGTTGTATACTTTGCTTATCCCAATAAATCGAGGTGATAAGATATGGATGGTTTGGATAAACTGGTGTCCGATTTTGATCGCATGAGCAACAATGCCAAAGAACTTGATGGCGATCATAAAGTTTCCTTTGAGAATTTATTTACCAATGATTTCTTGAACAAATATACAAGCTTCAAGACAACAGGTGATTTGCTAAGCGCTATCCCGGCAGATAACGTTAAATCCTTTGATGATTTTGATAAACCTGTAGTTGACGAAATCATTAACAAAAATTCACAGTTTTCAAGTTTTACTGAAATGCGAGATGAAGCTATTGAATTTTATGTTCTAAATGGCTTATCTAATGGAACTTCATTTGATATTCAGTAATTTTAGACATCGTATTTTGAAGTTGTTTGACCTGGTCTGATGCCTCGTCAAGCAGCTTTTTTAATTCATCTAAACTTTCAATTGTTACATTTAATTGTTCCATCTAACTCACCTCCTATGCTGGCTGTTCATTTAAGTAAAGGTCGCTCATACCAAGCATGTCCGCTGCTTGTGCTAAAGCGTCATAGTTCGTCGCTTGAACTTCGCTAACTGTGCTCGGCTCCCACTTACCACCGTTAACCCGAGATTTAAGGTTAGGGTTCAACATCGTATCGTTATACTCAAGCAAGAATTTCAGTGCTTCACGTACATTTTCAAATTCCATTGTTTTACCTCCTATGCTGGCTCCTTGTCGAATCGAAGTGACGTCTGTCGAATGATTGTCTTAGTTGCTGTAGACGGTTCCCAATCGTTGATGAAGTCCATTACCATCTGGTAGTCCTTCTTGCGTAGCATTGACCGAGCACTCACGTTAGCAATCTTCTTGACGCCACCGTTAATATCCTTAAATAACTCGCCACGTTGTTTCTTCGTAATGTGTCCATAACTGTGAGCTACTTCTGACACACGTTGGTTAACCCGGCGACTAAGCGCACTATATTCAGGGTTAGGAATAACTTGGTTCTCCTTGAGATCTTTCACATCGCCCTCCACGCTGTCTAGGCGCTGATTAGTTTCTTCATTGGCTTGGAGTGCCAATCTTGCAATCTCGCGCGGTGACGTTGGCAATTTAACTTGTTCTTCCATAGAGTTGAATGCCTCAATGTACTGAAGCTTGAATTTAAGTGCCTTATCTCCCGTGAATCCCATTGCTAGCAAAGTGAAACCGTCACGATTCATGTAGAAAGCCCGGCGATTACGGCCGTAGCTATCTGGAATATTTGTTTCACTGAACATCTGCGCAAAATTGCGCACATCTTTTTTAAGATTAGTGATAGCTTTCAAAACATCTCGATGGTTCTTTTCAAATACCTCTGCCACTTGCAAGCTACTAGTAACAGCTTGCTTATTCTTCATAATTACTAAATCATTCATGTGGATCATTCCTTTCTATGCTGGTTGCTCGATTCGTGCACGAAGCTCCGTAGTAATTTCTTTAGCACCTTCATCCGTATATAGCCATTGTGGATACGAGTTATTGTCTGTCGTACGCATTACCCAGTGACCATACTTGTTAGATTCACCAGCTGGTGCTTTAATGCCAAGCTGGTTAGCAATTCTACCGACCAGTTGGCTTGAGATGCCGAGGACTCCGGCAATGAAAGTTGCTGAATAGCCGTTAAAGTCTTGATTGTCAAAATGCATGTCACGCCCGGTAATTAGCTTAGCGGCTTCCTGTAGCATGTATTCCTTGCTATTTTCATCCGTGACTTCCATAGCAATCGCATATAACGCATTGGCTTGACGTGTCCGTTTGTTGTCTTCCATGATGGCTAAACGCTTAGCACGCCACCCGGATTGGCTCTTATCTACCGAATAGGCGCCCGTTTTGCGGATGGACGGGAGCACGTCATGAGTTACCCAATATTGAAATTTTTTAGCTTTCTTACTATTAGCCTTGATAGCCAATTCGTAAAATTGTGGCTCAGTGATGAAATCACCTTTTTTAATTTGCATCCCCACTTCTGGGGACGATAAATATTTATTGACTCGTTCCCAACGAACAACAACGTTGCCACTTTTGGCAACGAAAGAAATTCCAAATCCAATTGCTGCTTGCTCAGCGTCAAATTGAATGCTGCCATCATCTAACTGTCGAACTGGCAGGTTGACATATCCATCTGTAAAGCTTTGTAATTGTTGCATTTTAATCATTCCTTTCTAGTTCTGTTCTCTCTTGGGAACGGTTATTGTAAAAAAAATTCCTAGTTCATCGTTAGAAAATCCTAGTACACTTGCTATTTTTGCAAGTTCGTCAGCTCCCAAGCTAACTTTTCCAGTTTCTCGTTTGGAATATGTTGCTCTACTTTTCCAGCCCAACATCTTTGCCATGTATTCTTGTGAATATCCCTTAGCAACTCTTTCAGCCTTAACTCGTCTCAAATCTACTGACATTTTTGCCATCTCCTTTCGTTCTCGTTTGGGAACGATTAAAGAATATCGCAATTGTTCCCAATTGTCAACAAAATGTCTCAAAAAAAATCATAAAGATTATTTGCTATATTGATTGTTTCCGTTTGGGAACGGTGCTATAATGTGTACATTAACTAAGGAGGGATTATGTTGAGAACGAACAATGAAATAGTTGACACATTAGTAAAATTAAAAGATGAGCAAAATTTAACACTCAGTGAACTGGCTAGACGTGTAAACATGGCCAAATCAGCATTGTCCAGATATTTCAATAAAACTAGAGAGTTTCCGTTAAATAATGTGGACGTTTTCGCTAAAGCATTACACACTACTCCTGAGTACATTCTTGGATTTGAAAAAGATGAAGTTTCCCCATTAACTAGTAGTGATAAAAAATTAATAAGAATTAACAAAATGTTAACGCCTGATCGTCAGAAAAATGTTTACAACTACGCTGACAATCAACTGAAAGAACAAAATGGTAAAGTTGTTAACTTGCCACTCGTTGGTAAGTCAGCCGCTAACCCTACTGAATTGACTTATGGCGATGTAGAAATTGAACATGATGACTTCACCGACGTACCGCACGGGGCAGATACAGCCATCCGTATACAAGGCGATTCGATGGAGCCACTTATCCACGATGGTCAAATTATCTTCTACCATCAGCAAGAAGAAGTTGAGAATGGTGAAATTGCTATCGTTGAAATTGATGGAGACGGTGTTACTTGTAAGCAAATTTACTACGACTATGTTGCCGGTGAAGTCATTCTACGGTCAATTAATAAAAAATACGAACCACGTCATGTTAAAGATGACCAGGTACGTATTATAGGCAGAGTTATATTATAGGAGCTTGTATTCCTAATACCAGATACGGATGTCGGTAAAAGCTGGGGAATTTGGAGGAATAATTGTAATGGGACTACTAATAATGATCGTCATCTTTCTAGCACTATGGAAGATATTAGGAACACTAGGCCACATCTTTTTGCCAATATTAGCCGTACTATTTATCCTGGCAACATGGATTCCTTCACAAGCAATTGTTATGGTGATTTGGGTGCCAATCGCGATATTATATTTTATCGGCTTAGCCGGGTATAAACATGCTAAGTATAACTAGTATAAATATATTTTAATCGGGGTAAAAGCTATGGAATTGTATGTAGGAACGTACAGCACACACGTGTTCGACTTTACCATTGAAATTGGCATCATTTGCTTCATAGCGCTAGTCGTCATGTTAGTTTACTGGATTCATAAACGAAAGTAGCACCCTCGCCCACTACCAGCCTAGCGGGCAACATGCGAGCGTAGTTCAACGGTAGAATAGTACTCCTTTGAGTTGCTGACTAGATACTTTCAGATGCAGGTTCGACTCCTGCCGCTCGCATTTAAATTTTCATTGGACCTTTAGCTCAGTTGGTTAGAGCAGACGGCTCATAACCGTCCGGTCGTTGGTTCGAGTCCAACAAGGTCCATCTTTGCGAGCGTAGTTCAACGGTAGAACGGTTGCTTTATTTTCCCTCGATTAAATAACTCAAACTACTATTCAGATGCAGGTTCGACCCCTGCCGCTCGCATTAAAATAAAGAAAGAAGGCAATACTATGCATCAAGATATTTCAAGGTACGAACTAATAGAAGATATTATCAGTGACTTAACAGCCTTTGTAAAATCTGACGCCATTCTCTACCTATCAAAAGATAGCTATTCCGAAGCAGAATACGACCGTATGCTTAAAGGAATTAAAGACGATTTGGTGACACGCTTCAAGCAAAGAGAGGAATAGTAAAATTTTGCCAGTCAAGCCAATTGAATCATTTCAGTTGGCATCTTGCGAGCGTAGTTCAGCGGTAGAACATTATTCCAAGTCTTGAAGCCCATTCTTTCTTGGACTACTATGCAGGTCCAACTCCTGCCGCTCGCGTTGTAACAAAAAAGCACATCCCCACCGGTCAAAGTTTGAGATGTGCTTGCACCAGAATACATTAATCATGTACCACTTTTGTATACTCTATTTTACTGAAAGAAGGTGTTGCTTGCAATATTTTTTCCAATAATTTGGCCCCTCGCATAGTCAATATGGAGGAAAAAATAAAATGAAAATTACACATAAAATAATTGGTAGCAAACGGGTATATGACGTTCGTGGCTACCTTGGAAAGTATACTGATATTAACGGTAACACCAAAACTAAAACCTATCACCACGGGGGCTTTGGTAGTAGTAAGGCTGCTAAGTTAGCGTTTGATCGTGCCAAAGTTGAATTTGATCAGCGTAAAAACAACCCAGCTGCTATTATGGATAATCCTACTTTCGATGAAGTTTACGAGATTTGGCTAAAGACTTACAAGCTAGGCGTAAAAGAGAGTACTTTGAATCGCGTTGAGGGCATCTTTAAGCACCATATAACGCCTTCTTTCGGTGGCATTAGGATTAATACAATTACATGGCAAAAGTGCCAAGAAGAAGCTTTAAAGTGGCGTGAGAGCGTTAAGCAATTCAATAAGCTAGCCCAATATGCAGCACTAGTTTTCCGGACAGCTCAAAAAATGGGCGTTATTACTACCAACCCAATGAAATTAGTTGACGTCCCAAAAGTTCCCATTGACTATTCAAAGGATAAAGCAGCTGATAATTTTTGGACTGCTGAGCAATTGGCTACATTTCTATCAGTTGTTGATGCTACCGACGGACACAGAACACAACCACGGTATGACCGTAGTGCACTGTTTTATTTACTTGCTACCACAGGTATGCGGAAAGGTGAAGCACTTGCGTTAACATGGTCGGATATTGATTTTAAGAATGGGATGGTAACAATCAGTAAAACTATCTCTCGTTCAATTGATAACCATCAGATAATATCAACACCCAAAACTAGAAATGCCTACCGCACACTCTCACTGGATAGCTCAACAATCGACCGACTTAAAAAGTATCGCAAGTCGTTAGTAGTCATCCCGCGGGCTAAAGATCTTATCTTTACCAACAAGAAAGGCCAAATCATGTCAGTGATGACACCCAACCATTGGCTCGAGGCCTTGATAGGTGAAACGGACTTACCCACAATCACAGTCCACGGGTTACGTCACACGTTTGCATCAATTCAAGTTGCAAATAATATCAACGTCAAAGCACTACAAATGCAAATGGGTCATAGTGATATTAAAATTACGCTCAATATTTATGCTCATCTATCCCAACAGGAACTGTCTGCACAGGTCTACGATATGAGTAAAATACTGGCTCAATAATCAAAATCTGGTATCGTTTCTGGTATCGCTTTTGTCAAAATAGTATCGTTTTTGTTCCGTTTTATTCCGTATTATTCACTATCATGTATAAAAGAAAAGCCGGTATATCAACGGTTAATCGTATCAATACCGACTATTCTGCATAAAAAATGCGGCCAAGAAGATTCGAACTTCCACCGGGTTAACCCCGACAAGATCCTTAATCTTGCGCGTCTGCCAATTCCGCCATGGCCGCATCACAACTCACAAAAAATATAATAACAAAATTTTGTGAGTCTGACAAGCTTATTTTAAGATTTTTGTACTTTTACTCCGGTTGCGTCCATCGGCAATAAGAATAATTGCCCGTTCAACCGGTCATCCTGACTTAATTTGGTCTGTAAAGTGGCCAGCTGACCGTAGTCGCCTAATGTGATCACGGTCGGACCGGCACCACTTAGATACGTCCCCATCAACCCGAGTGCATGCGCCTGTTTGCGCACCAGTTGTAGTGCTGGCACGAGCTTAGCGCGATACTGCTCGTGGAATTGGTCTTGCTCTAACAGCGGCAAGGCTACCTCCCAATTTTGCGTCGCTAAGGCTGCGACTAGCGTATTTGCCACGCTGCTGCCCGCTACCGCCTGATGATAATCTAATTCGGCTGGTAACGCTTGGCGACTGGCACTAGTCAATAAGGGTTCGTTGGGCACGTAAACGCTGGCAAACAGGGTCGGCAATGGTAATTTCACAGCGCGCACTTGTTCGCCCACATAGGTTGCCACTACCAGGCCGCCTAAGAGCGCTGGCGCCACGTTGTCAGGATGGCCCTCTAACTGGGTCGCCACTGCCAATAACTCGGCTGAGGAGCGCGTCGCCCCCGTCAATTCATTCGCTAAAACGAGGCCTGCAACAATCGCGGTCGAGCTGCTCCCTAGTCCGCGCGCAAGCGGAATCTTGGACGCCATCTGTAAGTGCTGCGGGTGCAAGTCTGGGACCAAGTGCAACGCGGTTTTAATGATCAGATTACGTTCATCCGTCGGAACATCCGCCCCAAATGGGTGATCGATCTGCCAGTGATCACTCGGCTGCAAGACTTGTAACGTCAGCTGCATGTCCAGCGCCAAGCCGATTGAATCAAACCCGGGTCCGAGATTAGCGGAAGTTGCTGGAACAGAAATGGTTAACATCAACTCACCTACGCATTCTTCAAAACTTTGTAGCTTGCCAACAGTTGCATATTATCCTGTTCACCGATTTCGCGAGTAATATCGGCCAACTGTTGGTCGTTCATCTCATGAGTGATGATAACGACCCGGGCATTGCCATCGCCGAGTTGATTTTGGATGATCCGACTGAACGACACTTCTGCACGCGTCATGATTGCCGTCAACTTCATCATCATCCCAGGAACGTCCCGCATTTTCAACGCAATGAAGTGTGGGTAAACGACATCTTCTGGCGTTGCCAAGACCGTTTCTTGCCGATAGGAGTTAAACGTATTCCCGGTCGTATCCAGCGCAATGTTTTTTGCCACGGTCGTAATATCGCTCAGCACACTATTGGCAGTCGGCAATTCACCAGCACCTGGGCCGTAAAACATCGTATTACCAACTGCGGTCCCCGTTACCATCACGGCGTTGTTCTCATTTTGCACCGTCGCTAATGGGTGCTGGTCCGAGACGAGCACCGGCCCGACTGACACGGCGATGCGGTCATCGACTTCTTCCGCAATCCCGAGTAGCTTGATCGTATAGCCGAGTTGATGGGCTTCTGCAATATCTTCCGGACTGATTTTGGTAATCCCTTGGACCTTGACGTGGTCTAAGGACAGGCTCATGCCAAACGCAAACTGGGTCAAAATAATCATCTTGTAGGCCGCATCTAGTCCTTCGACATCATTGGTGGGGTCGCTTTCCGCAAAACCCAAGTCCTGAGCAGAACTCAAGGCCTGGTCGTATGACCAGTGTTTGGTCAACATCTGCGTCATGATGTAGTTAGTGGTCCCGTTGACGATGCCCATCACCCGCTGAATGCGGTCGGCAGCAAAACTATTGTCAATCGTCCGCAAGATTGGAATCCCACCAGCAACACTCGCTTCATAGAAGAGGTCACGATGGTTCTCACGCGCGATTTGGACTAATTCACGCCCGTACTGGGCAATCAAGTCCTTATTGGCCGTTACCACGTGTTTGCCCGCTTGCAGCGCTTGTGTGATGTATTCCTTCGCCGGATGAATCGAGCCCATGACTTCGACCATGATTTGAATGGACGGATCATCAAGGACGGTGGCGATTTGGTCGGTCAACTGCACGTCCCCCAAATCAACTTGTTCGTGCTTTTTCAAGTTGTGGACAACCACGCAGGCCAGTTCGAGTTTGCGACCGGTGATTTCCGAAATCTTCTCCTGATGCGCTTGAAGCATTTTAACAACGCCGGTGCCGACTGTTCCTAGTCCGACCACACCAATTTTAATCGTTTCCATCTTAATCCCTCCATATCAATAGTTAAGCTAATTCTATCGGAAGCGTACCGCTTTAGCAAACCTTTTCAACGAATTTAAGCGGTCCACGACAACGGCCGCAACGATAGCGGTCCGTATTCATCCGCCGTTTACGTGGATAGGTCTGCCCACAATCCTGACACTTGTATAGGTAACGATACGGTTGTACCTTGGGATGCTTGGGTGCCGGCGCATACCGTGAGCCACCCACTTGAGCTAACAGCTGTTTAAACGCCGGATCCCGATGCTGATATCCACGGTGACTCAAGTGCAAGTGGTAATGACACAGCTCGTGTTTGATGACCCCAATCAGCGTCGCTTCACCAAAATCCGTCAGCATCTTCGGGTTGATGTCAATGTCGTGTGAGGCCAACTGGTAGCGACCACCCGTCGTCCGTAAGCGGGCGTTAAAATAAGCCCGGTGGCGAAACGGCCGGTGAAAATCCTGCTGTGAAATCGTCATGACGAGTTGTTGGAGTTCTGAATCAGTCATTAGCAGGCTCACTTGGGGCAATCATCGTCAGAGCGATGCGTTGCCGCTGTTCATCGACGGTCTCGACCCACACCGTCACAATATCGCCGACAGCAACGGCCTGCCGTGGATCCTTCAGGAACTTGTCTGTTAGCTTGGAAACGTGGACCAACCCATCTTGTTTGACACCAATATCTACAAACGCGCCAAAATCGACGACGTTGCGGACCGTTCCTTGCAACTGCATTCCTGGTCGTAAATCACTCATCTTCAATACGTCTTGCCGTAATAGTGGCGCCGGCATCGTATCACGAACGTCCCGACCTGGTTTTTGGAGGCTACTGATAATATCTTTCAGCGTCAATTCACCCACACCGGTCGTGGTTGCCAGTTGCGTCAAGTCAAGCCGATTCAGCTGTTGCGCTTTCGCCGTTCCAACATCAGCCGTCTTTAACCCAGCCGCAGCTAGCAGGGCCTTAGCAGCCGGATAACTTTCCGGATGAATATCGGTGTTATCAAAAACGTTCTTGCCATCGATGATTCGTAAGAACCCCACGGACTGTTCGTACGCCTTAGGTCCAAGGCGCGGTACTTTCTTCAATTGCGGCCGACTGGTAAACTCACCGTTCTCATCGCGATAAGCGATCACATTCTGGGCAATCGTACTGGACAGCCCTGAAATATGGGTCAATAGCTCCGAACTAGCCGTATTCAGATTAACCCCGACCTGGTTGACCGCCGTTTCAATCACGGTATCCAGCTGGGCCGTCAACGCCTTTTGGGGCACATCGTGTTGATACTGGCCCACGCCGACGGATTTCGGGTCGATCTTAATCAATTCTGCTAACGGATCTTGCAGCCGACGCCCAATACTGATGGCACTCCGTTGTTCAACGTGCAATTCTGGGAATTCAGCCCGCGCCTTGGCACTCGCTGAATAAACGGAAGCACCGGCTTCGTTCACGATCACGTAGTAAACTGGCCGCGAAAGCGTCTTTAAGACTTGGGCGACAAATTCTTCGGATTCACGTGAAGCAGTCCCGTTCCCAATCGCAATCATTTCGACTTGATACTTTTCGAGGAAGGCCTTAAATTCGCCAGCCGCTGCTTCTCGTTTGGCCGTTGGCGCTGGCTTATGGGGATAAATCACAAGTTTGTCCAAGAACTTCCCGTTGGCATCCATGACCGCTAATTTGCAGCCGGTCCGGTAAGCCGGATCAAACCCAAGAACGACGCGGCCCTTTAACGGCGCCTGCATCAGTAAATGATACAGATTATCGCCAAAGACTTTGATAGCCTGTTCGTCGGCGGTCACACTGAGTTCATTGCGCAACTCACGTTCGATGGCTGGTCCAATGAACCGTTTGTAAGCATCCTGGTACGCCGCTTCTATCAACTCGACAGCTGGCCCTTGGTGTTGCCCGACGAAGCGGAAATGACAGTAACGGTCGATACCGGCCCGGTCCACGTCAATACTGACCTTCAGCACCTTTTCAGACTCACCACGATTGATGGCGAGGACTCGGTACGGCACCATCTGCTTAATGCGACTGCTGAAATCATAATATTGTTGATAGACACCCTGTTCGTCCAGCGCTTTTGCCTTAGGTTTGACCTTCACGACAACTGAGCCCCGGTCCCGAGTATAGTTCCGCACCCAGTTACGTAAACTAGCGTTATCACCGAAAGCTTCCGCCAATATTTCGTGAGCCCCTGCCAATGCAGCATCCGCATCCGCCACCTCTTGGTCAGGGTTAACGAACTGTGCGGCGTGGGCTTCAATGCCACTCGCTGGAAAACGCAACAACCATGCGGCTAACGGCTCCAGCCCAGCATCTTTGGCAATCGTTGCCTTCGTCCGCCGTTTTTGTTTATACGGCAAATACAAATCTTCGACGTCCTGCAGCTTATCGGCCTTCTCGATGGCCTGTTTTAAAGCGGGCGTCAAGTGATTCTGCTCAGCAATCAGCTTCATGACGTCGGCCTTGCGACTCTCTAAATTAGCAAGCCGGTCGTAATTTTCCTTGATCTCCCGAATTTCAACTTCATCTAAATTGCCGGTGCGTTCCTTCCGATACCGGGCAATGAATGGAACCGTATTGCCCTCATCCATGAGGCCTAACACCGCTTTGATCTGTTGCGGTTTAAACTTCGTTAGCGCGCGGTTCACTAACGTTAAAATCTGATTATCCATTATTTCACCCAATCTTTTAATCTCATCACTCACCATCGGGATGGCAGGTCGTCACCACTAATTTCGGTTAACAACCTAGATAGCCAGCACGACTAACAGCCACCAACCTTGAACGACTACGGTTCGACTTGTCTCAGCCGATAACCAGCCGCAAAGTTCCAGCAGATTTTGCCATCCGATGTTCTATTATATTATACGCGTTTTAGTCCGATTTTCCGCGTCCCCACCGCCAAAAACAATTGATGGTGGACTTGAAAATTGTCGGACCAAAAAAGCACCTAGACCAACTTAGGTCCAGATACTTCATAAACAACGCCACTTGACGAAGCGCCCAAAAACGCCCAGCAACAGCGGACCGTTACTGAGCGTTTAACGACGTGATTAATTTTTAATCGTCCAAAGGCGTACTACCCAACTAGCTTACATCACAGTCGACATAATGCGTTGGACGTTGTTCGAAATCCGGCCCATTTCAGTTTCCTGGTCACTTTCCGCTTGGTTGAAAGCAGCGACATCAATGGTCTGATTTTCGAGGTCCATGCTAGCCGTCATGGCCGCGCACGCCTTGGTATAAGCTTCATAGGCGTTGATCAAATTACGGTGCCGACCAATCAAGCGCGCTGGAACACCGACCTTTTTCAATTGGGCCAAATTCTGTTCGTACTGTTCCGTGCCGTCACTGAATTCCAGTTGAATATCACTGAACTCAGCGGGAACCATTTCAGCGACCGCGTCGTCATCAATAGCTTTGCGGAGTTTTTCAAACGAAGGATTCAATTCTTCCCCCATCTTTTCCGTGCTTTCGATGATCTTTGATAGAACCGGCATATACGTTTGAACCGTTGCTTTTTTCATGGTTAGAACTCTTTTCTATTAATTAGTTAGTCTCATTCTACGCCAATTATGTGGATTAGGCGCGCCGCATGTGCCGACGTTGGAAGAACTTAACAATTTCAACGATGATTACCATTGAAAGTGCGGCGGCAGCGACGATCCCCCATTGGTAAGCGTCCAAGTGGGTCACGTGGAATAAGCCGTTCAACCCAGGAACAACGATCGTGATTGCCAACATAACAAAGGCGATTAGAATAGACCAGTTGAAGAACTTGTTGCGGAACAGGCCGACCGTGAAGAGTGATTCGTGAATCGACTTCGAGTTGAAGGCGTGGAACAATTGAATCAATCCTAAGGTTGCGAAGGCCATCGTTAAGGCATCCGCGTGGGCCAAACTAGCACTTGCATGAACAGGGTACGTTAACGCCATCCAGTAAACAAATAGCGTGATTCCACCTTCGAGCAGCCCCTGGTAGATGATACTACTGAAGACCCCGCCGGAGAAGAAGTTCGAATTACGGCCCCGTGGCTTGTGCTGCATAATGTTCTTTTCAGTTGGTTCGACCCCTAACGCAATCGCTGGCAAGGTATCAGTAACCAAGTTGATCCACAAGATGTGGACTGGCGCTAAAATCTGCCAACCAAGCATCGTCATGACGAACAGTGTTAAGACTTCACCTAAGTTAGCCGACAAGAGGTATTGGATGGCCTTTTGAATGTTAGCAAAGACTTTCCGTCCTTCTTCAACGGCCACCACGATCGTCGCGAAGTTGTCATCCGCCAAGACCATATCACTGGCCCCTTTGGAAACTTCAGTCCCGGTGATTCCCATTCCGATACCGATATCAGCGGCCTTCAAGGCGGGTGCATCGTTGACCCCGTCACCTGTCATGGCAACGACTTTCCCACGTTTTTGCCAAGCATTCACGATTCGGACCTTATGCTCTGGCGCAACCCGGGCGTACACGGAATAGTCCCCAACTTTTTTACCAAATTCATCATCGCTCATGGCGTCCAACTCTGCCCCAGTAATCACGGCATCGTCTTCGCCCTCGTCGATGATTCCTAAGCGAACCGCAATCGCTTCGGCCGTATCCCGGTGGTCACCCGTAATCATTAATGGGCGAATCCCCGCAGACTTAGCTTCGGCAACGGCTTGTTCAACTTCTGGCCGTTCAGGGTCAATCATCCCGACCATCCCGGCAAAAATCAAGTCATTTTCGAGCGTGTCACTATTGACGGTAGCAGGCACTGACGTCACAATTTTGTAAGCAAATGCGAGCACTCGTAAAGCTTGCGTTGCTAATTCGTGGTTAACACTTAAAATCTGGTCACGACTGGTCTTAGTTAACGGTTCAACTTCGCCGTTCGTTTCGACCTGCGTCACCCGTTTGAGCAATTCATCTGGCGCACCCTTAACAGCGACCAAGAAGCGGCCGTCTTCCAGCGGATGAACCGTCGACATTAACTTCCGTTCTGAATCAAATGGTACTTCGTTGACCCGCGGACGTTGTTCTAATAACTGGTCGACTGGGTAGTTCTGATCCAGGTTATATTGAATCAAAGCCGTTTCGGTCGGGTCACCAGCTAAGCCATCCGACATGATCTTCGTATCATTACTTAAAATCATCACTTGTGCTAAGTGGCTATCAAGCGGTAATTCGGTCGTGCGGGCATCGACTAATTCCTGGTTGAGGACTAACTTTTCAACCGTCATCTTATTTTGTGTCAACGTCCCGGTCTTATCGGAAGCAATAATATCAGTACTACCAAGCGTTTCAACCGCTGGCAACTTACGAACTAAGGCGTGGCGTTTGGCCATCCGTTGCGTTCCTAAAGCCAAGGTAATCGTCACGATTGCGGGGAGTCCTTCTGGAATGGCCGCCACCGCTAACGAAATCGCCGTGAGCAGCATGTTGATCAGGCTCTCTTGGCCCCGCAACATCCCAATCCCAAAGACGACAGCCGCGATAACCAGAATCAAGATGGTCAACGACTTCCCTAATTGGGTCAAGTTGGCTTGCAGTGGCGTCGTCGTTTCATCAGCGGCTTCAATCATGCCGGCAATCCGACCAACTTCAGTCTGCATCCCAGTGGCAACCACGATCCCCATTGCACGACCATAGGTAACATTACTGTTCATATAGGCCATGTTCAACCGGTCACCGATTGGCAATTCACCATCAGCCACCATTTCAGCCTGTTTTTCGACCGGAACGGATTCCCCGGTCAGTGCGGATTCTTCCACCTTGAGAGACGCGCTTTCAATCAATCGCAAATCAGCTGGAACGATGTCACCGGCTTCCAAGGAAACGATATCCCCAGGAACCAACGCATCACTCTTGACCGTTTGTAACTGACCATCACGTAACACCGTGGCATCCGGCGCCGACATCTCCTTCAACGCGTTGATGGCCTCTTCTGCTTTGGATTCTTGGAAAACCCCAAAAATCGCGTTCAAAACGACCACTAACAGGATGATGACCGCATCAACGGCTTCCCCGGTAAACGCGGCGATTAAAGCAGCCACTAACAACACGATAATCATGAAGTCCTTGAATTGGGCGATGAACTTTTGTAGCAGAGAGGTGGTCTTCTGCTGGTTCAACGCATTCGGACCATATTGTTCCAGCCGTTGGGCAGCGGCGCTTTGCTGCAACCCATGTTCATCAGTTTCTAACTCTTGATATATGGCTGGCAACGACTGTTGATACTTAGGTTTTGTACTCATCTTATGCTCCTTTTCTGGCATCCGAGCCCCACTTCCTAAATGTTCTCCAGATAGAAAATGAGACTCATGTATGCACGCAAAATTGTGTGGACATACATAAGTCTCACTATTTAAGACAATACCGGATTGGCTTCTTGCTGACGATATTGCCGCAGAATGACTCTGCTAGTTACTCCCTTATGATTGTAACGTAAGAATAACAGATTCTATGGGGGCTGTCTAGCAAAATAATCGCTTGAACGATCAATAACACGATTTCAACTCCTGCGCACTTTATACCGTCAACGCCGTGATAACTTATGATGTTCCTGTTCTAGTACAGTCAAATGTTCACTTATTTTGTTAACCTCAATTTTAATACTTATATTAGCCCAAAGCCACGAAAACGGTATCAAACGCTAGATAAAACGGCTGTGTGCGCTTATGGTCCAAGTTCCGTTATGACGCGTGTGAGAGTCGATGTCATGGCTCATGATTGAAACGTGCCAGTTAGTTGGTGTAATGTTCGTCAGCATTTGCGCATCCTACTCCGACTTCCGGGGCCGGCTGACAATTGCTGGAACGTAAGCCGACATCGATTTGAACTCACGCAGAAGCCCACTTCCGACTAAGAATAATTTGGCTACTGAGCATTGTCCGGCGGGCCGGACAGTCGGGAACCCGCTCGAATGGCTGATAAACGGCCACCTATTTGGGTGCAATTGACAACTGAATGTTGGAAGACCGGCCTTTCAGGCAAACTTTAAAGTGGTATCGTTGATACTTTACGACATTTAAGTACTGAGAAGATTGCTAAAATATGATTCATTAATTTCAACGGACACTAGTCTTGAATTTAATCGATAAAATTCTCTTCGTTTAGAATTCACGGTTTTATTATCTTAGGCAACATAGAAAGGTATGGAAAGTCCAGTGAACCCGATGATTTGAAGACCTAAAGACTAGGGAAAAAGTTTAGCTATCATTATGAACAAGTCTGACAGTTGAAGGTCAAAACGACTGTTTACTGAAAATCAGCGGACATTTCATTAAAAAGCTGGGTACACCCATGTCTGCCTTTCGAATACTGTACCGGCTGGAAGGTATTTGGGGCAAGGCCCAGTGGTGAAATTTCACTTAGCAAGCGTTTTGTGCTTGGTTAGTGAAAGACCAGTATTTAAGACGTGGTTTGTCGGCTTAAATCTGCGTCCATCACGTTCCGGCCATTGCCCAGAATGCCTGGAAGCCGGACTAGGACGCAACTACAACAGAAAGTTTACGGTAACTCGCACTGCTTCCAGCGGGTCTAAGCTGGCTGCATTTGAACTTAAGAACCAGCACGTTTCAAAAGGCATCTGCGTTTGCTTACAATAGACCACGTTTCAGTTCCAACGCTAATAGATAAACCTGTGATATAACTGGTTTGAACACAAGCACCTAAAAAACGAGATTCGCATGGGCCGCTTCAAAAGGCTCATCCGAATCTCGTTTTTAACTAATGGTTTGAATCTCAATTGTCATAATCAGACGGACTGGGGTTACTTCCAGAAATCGTCAAATACCGTAATGGCTGCGTGCCGCTTGTGAGCCGTCTTCAAGTACCAGGCTTCAATCTTTTCAGCAGCCGCGTCACTGATGGTCCGCCCTTCAAGGTAATCGTCGATGTCATCATAACGGACGCCAAGTGCGACTTCATCAGGTAATGCTGGTCGGTCTTCTTCCAGGTCAGCGGTTGGGACCTTGTCGTACAAGTGCTTAGGTGCATTCAGGGCTGCCAGTAATTGCTTCCCTTGACGCTTGTTGAGCCGCCATAGTGGGACCACGTCGGCACCCCCGTCACCGTATTTGGTATAAAAACCAGTCACAGCTTCGGCAGCGTGGTCAGTTCCGACCACCGCCCCGTGCATCTCGCCTGCAATCCCATATTGAACAATCATCCGTTGACGGGCTTTAATATTACCCTTATTGAAATCATGAATGGTCAGTTGGTTGGCTTCAAGTGCCGTGACCATCGCATCCGTTGCCGGTTGAATATCAACACGATCCGTCACGTCGGCTTGCATGAAGTCAATCGCTGCCATCGCATCCGCTTCATCCGCTTGATTGCCGTATGGTAACCGGACGGCGATGAATTGGTAACTGTCATCGCCCGTCTCTTGGCGCATTTCGGTGATTGCCATTTGCGTTAATTTACCAGCTAAGGTCGAGTCTTGCCCGCCTGAAATGCCGAGGACGTAACTCTTCAAAAACGTGTTTTTCTTGAGGTAGGCTTTTAAAAAGTCCACACTCCGCCGAATTTCGGTTTCTGGATCAATCGTTGGTGCTACATGTAACGCTTTGATAATTTCAGCTTGTAATGCCCGCATTAGTAGGCTCCTTCCTCATCTTTGTGGTTAACATAGTCTCTAACTGTATTAATAATATTCATTTTATGGTCATACAGCTTCTGTGACAAGTCGACTGGGTAATCCTGAGGGTTCAGGTCACGCTTGTACTCATCCCATAAGGCATCCAGACTTTCAAACGAATACTGACGAATTTCATCCAAGGTCGGCAGTTGATAAACTTGTTGGCCCCGGTCGTAAATTGGTACGAGTAATGGCCGCGCGTCAAAGTCACTGACCGTTTTGTTGATATACGTGTAGCTTGGATGGAACATGTAAATCGACTCTTCGTTACGAGGATCTTCGTCATACAAGGTCACGTAATCGCCTTCAGACTTGCCATCCGCGCGTTTTGTAATTCGCCATACCTGCTTTTGGCCCGGCGTTGAAACTTTTTCCGCGTTATTCGACAGTTTGATCGTATCGACCATCTGATGGTGGTCATTTTCAATCGAAACCATCTTGTAGACGGCCCCCAGCGCTGGTTGGTCAAACGCCGTGATGAGCTTGGTCCCGACACCCCAGACACTGATTTTGGCGCCTTGCATCTTCAAGTTTTGAATCGTCTTTTCGTCTAAATCGTTCGAGGCATAAATCTTGGCATCTGGGAAACCAGCTTCGTCCAGCTGTTCCCGCACCCGTTTGGACAAGTACGCCATATCACCACTATCAATGCGGACGCCTTGGAAATTGATCTTATCGCCCATTTCCTTGGCCACCCGAATCGCACTTGGCACCCCGCTACGTAGCGTATCGTACGTATCGACTAAGAAGACACAGTTGTGGTGTGTTTCAGCATAAGCTTTGAACGCTTCATAATCATTTCGATAAGTCTGCACGAGCGCGTGTGCGTGCGTCCCGCTGATTGGAATACCAAAAATTTTGCCGGCCCGCACGTTACTCGTGGCATCGAAGCCACCGATGTAAGCGGCCCGGGTGCCCCAAATTGCCGCGTCGAATTCTTGGGCACGCCGCGTCCCAAATTCTAGCAAGCCGTCTTCACCAACGACCGACTTGATACGCGCTGCTTTCGTCGCGATCAACGTCTGATAATTGATAATATTTAATAACGCCGTTTCAATCAATTGGCAGGTTGCCAGTGGCCCTTCGACTTGTAATAGCGGTTCGTTGTTGAAGACTAGGTCCCCTTCACGAACGGCCCGAATCGTGGCATCAAATTTAAAATTCTTTAAATAATCTAAAAAGCCATCTGAATAACCGCCGAGTTCGCGTAAGTACGCGATGTCGGTTGCCGTAAAATGTAAATGATTGATATAATTAACTACTCGTTCCAGACCCGCAAACACCGCGTAACCATTTTGGAACGGCATCTTACGGAAGAACACTTCAAACACCGCATGCTTGTTATGAATTCCTTGTTCCCAGTAGGTTTGGATCATATTGATCTGATAAGCATCCGTATGCAAGGTGAAACTATCATCCGGATAGATTTGCGTCATGAGTATAATTCTCCATTTCGTAGGTAATAACCGTATTTACAGTAAGTTAAGCTTATTTTAGCATTTTTTATAAAAGGAATGCGCTTAAGTACTCAAAAAGTTGCAGAATTCCGTGATTTACCTATACTTTAATTATGATTAGAAAGCGAGGTTCCTTATGTCAGCACCTTTTGACACGGTTGCCATCTTAAACGTCCCGTTTATCAAGACAACTAACGCTGGCTTCGTCCAGCAACTCCAAACGGATATTTTGGCCCACCATAACCGGTTCGTGGTGACCGCCAATCCTGAAATTCTGATGTATGCCCGTGAACATCCTGATTATCAGCACGTGCTCACCCAAGCCGATTATATTACGCCCGACGGCATCGGTGTCATCCAGGGCGCTCAGATTCTGGGCACGCCATTACCAGAGCGGATTACCGGCTACGATACGCTATTAACGTTGTTGAAATGGGGTGGCCAACAACACCAACGCATCTTTTTATTAGGTGCCAAACCAGCCGTCTTACAACAAGTTGCAACCATCGTTCAGCGCGACTATCCCGGAATCGTTGTTGCGGGCGCACGGGATGGCTATTATGATGACGAACAGGCCGTGGTGGCTGAGATCGTTGCCGCCAAACCTGACATGATTTTTGTCGCGACTGGCTTTCCCAAGCAGGAATTCTTCATTGCGCAATATCGACAACGCGTCGATGCGCTCTGGATGGGTGTTGGCGGTAGCTTCGACGTGATCGCAGGTGCGGTCAAACGCGCGCCGTTATTCTGGCAAAAGCATCATATCGAATGGCTGTACCGCTTGATTCAAGAACCAACGCGTTTCAAACGCATGCTGGTCTTGCCCCGTTACTTGCGGCTGGTCAAAAAAATCGCCCGGCAACAAGCCCACTAGTCAATCAGTCTAACTGATGAGTGGGGCATGTATTTTAGGCATCAAAATAGCTCGACTAGATTAATTTCTAGCCGAGCTATTTATTTTGACCTTTTCACCACCGGCAACGGTTTGACCACTGAGTCAGCACGTCACTGGTTACTTTTCGAGATAAAATTCGAACCGGTTGCCCACGTATTGCGTGCGCACGTATTCAAACGGTTCACCCGTTTGTAAATACGAAATTTGACGCAAACGTAAGAGGGCGTCGCCACGGCGAACGGATAAATATTCCGCGATTCGTTCGGACGCTGACATCGCTGAAACCGTTTGTTGGGCCTTGCCGGGCATCAAACTCGCTTTTTCTTCTAATGTCCGGTATAGCGAACTGGTGATTTCATCCTTTGTAAATTGCTTAACGAGCCGTTCTGGCACCGTCGCAACCTCGAAACAAATCGGCACATCATCGCCGTAGCGAATCCGTTCCATCCGTAGCACTTGTTCGTTAGCTTTCAAGGCCAACTTTTCACTTTCAGACAGTGACGGACTGGTCACGTGGTAGGAAATCGTTTTACTCGATGGGACTTTGCCCTGAGCCAGCATTAAATCAGTAAAACTGGTGACGCCGGACATCTTTTCTTGCACCTTTTGGTTGGCGACAAACGTGCCGGCGCCGACTCGCCGCTCTAATATTCCTTCGTCAACCAACGTTTGGATTGCTTGCCGAAGGGTCATCCGACTCACATCGAACTGACCGGCCAGTTCCCGCTCGGACGGAATCCGGTCACCAACGGCCCACCGACCTGCTTCAATCGCCTGCTTAATTTGGTTGTGGATTTGAATATAAATTGGCGAACTCATGGTACTCATCCCTTACTTCTAATTTATTTAGCTGCTTTTTTACCGTAGCTATAAGTTGCGACTAAGTCTTGGTTACCGTCCAGGATGTTGATATCCGCGTCCTTGCCGGCTTCCAAAGTCCCCTTCTTCGTTAATCCAAATTCACGCGCTTGGTTAACTGAGGCCATCTTAACGGCTTCCGCAATGCCACAGCCAGTGAATTTCTGAATATTCTTGAAGGCGTTGATAAATGTTAAGACTGAACCAGCCAAGTTACCTTCTTCAAGGCGCGCTTGACCATCCTTAACGATCACTTTTTGGCCACCTAATTCACTAATGCCATCAGGTTCACCCTTGGCACGCATTGAATCAGTGACTAATTCGATCCGGTCGACCCCTTTTTGTTCATAGGCTAACTTGATCATATCTGGAACGATATGGAAGCCATCACAAATCAATTCGCAATACATGTTGTTTTCAAGCATGGCATGGCCAGTAACCCCTGGTTCGCGGTGCTTAAATTCACGTTGCGCATTGTATAAATGAGTGACGTGGGTCGCCTTACTTGCTAATAATTGTTCACGAGTCGCGTTACTGTGTCCAACTGAAGGCACGATACCGTTTTCCAAGCAATACTTTTCGAATTCACGCGAACCAGGATCTTCTGGTGCATAAGTAATTAACTTGACGCGGCCACCAGATAACTTGTTCCAGTTGTCCAGTAAGTCAACGTTAGGATTCTTAATATACTTTTCTGGTTGGGCGCCTTTAAACGTGGCAGAAATGAATGGGCCTTCCAAATGAACCCCTTGGATCACTGGATTTTCTTCAGCTGCCTTATTGATGCCTTCCATCGAATGATCTAAGTTTTCGTTGGATTGGGTCATCGTCGTGCAGAAATATGACGTAATCCCTTCACGGGCAACCATATCATTAACCATTTCGTTAATTTCAGCTGGATTCCCGTCCATTGAATCAAAACTATAACCACCATGGCTATGAACATCGATAAAGCCCGGTACAATCGTCTTGCCACTCACAAATTCGATATCATCGTCGGGTTGGGCCACGTATTCATCCATTGGACCAACCGCTTCAATTTCCTTACCGAAACGAATGTAGCCGTCATCAATTTTTTCTAACCCCGTATAAATGATGGCATGTTTTAACACTTTGCTCATGAACAATTCCTCCTTGGATTTACTGGTTTAATTATAATCGGTATAGACCAAACTTGCAACCACCAGCACCAAGTATTTTGTTATTCGCCGAGTTCTTTGGCGATCGTCGCATCGATTCCCTTCACGACAGCCGTCATAAAGCCAGCTTCTTCCATCGCTAATAAACCAGCGACCGTTGTGCCACCCGGTGACGAGACCTGGTCGATCAGATCAAACGGAATTTTGTCTGAAGCTAAGACATTTTGGGCACTACCCAGCGTTGCCTGGGCGGCGATTTTGGTCGCAGCGTCCTTGCTTAACCCGTGCTTGACCCCCGCGCGCGCCATCGCGTCGATAAAGAAATAAATGTAAGCTGGCGAACTGCCGGCCAAGGCTGAAAAGGTTGGAAAGCCCTTTTCAGCGACTGCGCTGGTCGCACCAATCGCATCAAACAACCGTTGTCCCGCCGCATATTGTTCGGCCGTCAAGGCGTCATTACCAACTAGCGCCGTCATCCCGGCACCAATCGCCACGTTGACGTTTGGCATGATCCGCAGTACTGGTAAGTCAGGCATGACCGTCGCATAGTCTGCCAAATTGAGTCCAGAGACCATCGTGATGACCCACTTGCCCGTTAAAGCTGATTGAACTTCTTTGAGTGCGTCAAGCGCAATATTAGGCTTCACCGCGAGCACGATCACGTCTGCCGCTTGTGCGACCGCCAGGTTCGTGTCACAGGCGTTCAACCCATTTGCTTGCGCGTAGGGTTGATAGCTCGCCGCATGGGCACTGTGCAGGTAGATATCTGCTGGGGCGACTGCTTGTTGTTTCAGCCACCCATCAATAATGGCCCGACCCATGTTCCCGGCACCAATAAATCCGATTTTCATCCGTAAACCGCTCCTTCATCAATGACAATTTATTGTGATTATTATAAACCAATCTTCGTACCATCCGAGACTCAGACTCGATTCCCGGTTACTATTCTACTATACCAATATTTCAGTCAATGTGGGTGATTAATCGCTCGGCAAACTGAATCGTGCCATGAATAAATAAATATTGCCTACAGACTTGAACGGGGCATCTCTTGGTTATGAATAGCTTCTTCCCCATTAACGTATTAATAACACGGTTTAACTGGCCCACCCCACTGTTGACAGCCCCCCACAAACGGGCTAACGTGTAACATTAAATAAACAGCGTTGCTTCCGATCACGGCTGTCTAAAAACAACTAAGGAGTGTTATTTAATATGAATCAAAGCAAACGGGCACTGCCCAATTTGAACATGCTAGTCCGGCAACTCAAGCAGGATGTCACCACGCTACCAACGGCGATGCGCGCCGTCTTCAACTGGCAACGGGGCGTTACCGAATTAAGAACGCTACGCCCAGCGACCAAGTTGATGATGGCCACCATGTTGATCGTCACGATTTTAGGCTTTATTTTGGGAAAAGACTACAGCTTACACGGCTGGATCGGTCTACTCACCGGGATTACCGTGGTCATCAACCTGATTTTAGTTGACCAGGGTCGCTTGACCAACTACAGCTGGGGCATCATTGCCTGTGCGGCGTGGCTGACTACTGCCATCACGAATCGGCTGATTGGTGACATTGCAGCGCAGTCCTTTTACCTCGTTATGCAGTTCGTTGGGATTACCGTCTGGCACCGTAAAATGGCAGCCCAAGCGGATTCCAGTGAATTGACTGGCCGCAAGCTCAGCAAACTTGCTGGGCTGAGCTGGTTCATCTTAGCGGTACTCGTCTATGCGATCGTCTTACACTTTAGTAAGCAACTGAACGGGAATCAAATCTATTTAGATGCGACGCTACTCCCACTGGGTATCGTGGGTAGCGTGTTGATGGTCAACGGCTATCGTTCTCAGTGGGTCGCTTGGATCACGTTGGACGTCATTAACGTCATCATTTGGTTCAACCAATTGAGAGGCTTCAGTCCGGCCGCGGCATCGATGTTGGCACTCCAACTCGTCATGTTGGCCAACGCGATTTATGGCGCTTACCTGTGGTTTTTTGGCCAGTCGGCACACCGGCATGACGCCTGACTGTGCGCTGAACAATAATCGATAACAAATCAAAACGGTTTGAAGCTTGCGAGCTTCAAACCGTTTTTTTTACTTTAACATGCCCGGTTCCCATTGCACCCCCCGACACTGCTTAGCAAAACATCCACTGTCAAGCTGATTCCTGCAATGGCCTCGGATACGTCACCCACAGTCCGCCAGCTAAGCGAGGTTTGACGAGAGGGAGATGTATATCAGTTTACAGGTCCACCTTCAGTATGGTTAAGTTAAGGCCAATCTAGCTACGAGGAGGTGCGGGCCTTGGCGACCATTCTGAAGCGAACGTTACGCGACAAAATCTTCCTGATTACCTTAACTTGTGCCATTATGAGTCTGTTGATTGGCACGCCGAGCATCCAGGACATCAATTGGACAACTATCGGCACGCTATTTGCCTTGATGCTCTGCGTTCAATTATTGCGCGCACTACACCTGCTCAATCGTTTGAGTGACTGGCTTCTTCAAAAATCCGCAAACACCCGGCAAATGTGTCAGTTCTTCATCTTACTGGCCTTTGGCGGTGCCATGCTATTGACTAACGATGTCGCGATTTTAACACTAATTCCACTTTTTACGGTCGTTGCACGGCAGCAACGTTTGTCAATTGCTTACCCAGTCACCCTAATGGTCATGGCTGCTAATCTTGGCAGTGCATTTACGCCGATTGGCAATCCCCAAAACTTGTTTCTCGTAACCTTCTTCCACGTCAACTTAGGGAAATTTCTTCAGTTATCGACCCCGCTCATGTTAGCGAGTCTCGGCTTATTATTGGTCCTTAGTCACTGGTTACCACGACAACCACTAGTACCACCGCAAACAGAGCGTCGATCTGTCGACACCAACAAAGCACTATTGGCAGGTGCGCTCTTAATTCTCATAATGGCGGGTATCTTCGGCCTGATACCGATTTGGTTAGTGGTCCTGATCAGCATGCTCGTTGCCGCCGGAATCAACCGCCAAACTTTTTATGAAGTTGACTACGCACTGTTACTCACCTTCATCTGCTTCTTTGTCTTCGTGAGCGCCATCAGCCATAACACGACAGTCACGAAAGGGGTGGCTTGGCTAACTCAGACGCCATCAACTGTTTATTTGACGAGTATCCTGACAAGCCAGGTCATCAGCAATGTCCCCGCTGTCATTTTACTCGCCCACTTCACCCAGCAGCTGCCAGCGCTATTTATGGGCGTCAACATCGGTGGCTTAGGGTCACTAGTGGCATCCCTGGCGAACTTGCTGGCACTCAAACAATTGTCCTTTGATGACCAACAACCACTCCGACACTTTTTAAAAGTCTTTACTGGTCTTAATTTATTGGCCCTAATTATTCTAGGTGGCTTAGGCTGGCTGTATCTCTTATAAGGGATACGGTTGCTAGTCAGCGTGGACAAACGGCCACCATCGGTCAATTGAAGCCGATGGTGGCCGTTTTACTGACGTTTATGCGTGTGTGAGGTGCCATTCTTTCATCTATGCAGGACTACGGAACGTCACTAACTCCCGCTAACCATTTCCGGCGTCACCAGTTGTTGGCCGTCGTAGATTTTACGGTTGATGACCCGTTTCATCCGGACCACTTTACCTTGCGTTGTCAGTGTTAGCGCACAGATCCCACCGTCAAACAATCCGGAACGACTTCCACCGTCGATAACGTAACGAGGCGTGTCCTCTGCATCCGCCTGAAGCTTCACGTACCCCATCTGCGGATTTGCGAAGCTTTGAACCGGCGTATGACCGGTCACCAGTACTCGGTCAAATAAATTGCGGTGCGGCTGGCCGCCGCCATCAAAATAGTAGTCGTCGCGAATCCAAAGTAGCGTATCGCGGGTCTGTTGTGCCAACGGCCATCGCCAATCCACGCCTGCATGCATCGCAATTAAGTGTCCTTGTTGCCAAATCATTGGTAAGCTTGCCAGAAATTTAGTCGCCGCTAATAGTGGCTCCTGATTCAGCGCACGCCGCACCGTGTTCAAATTCGAGGTATAAATGCCGAGTTTGCGCCAGGTTCGGTGCCCGCCATTCAAAAACCAGGTCGCGGCAGCCTCATCATCACCGCGGGCCGTTTGCACCCAAAAATCATCGTGGTTGCCACACAATGCCACGTCACCATAATCTCTGACCCGCTGCTGAACTTGAGCTATCACACCCAACGGATCCAGCGGTGCTGGTTGCGTGAGATGCCCCAAATGACGACCAGCCGTTCCATCTATGTAATCACCCAGGAAAATCAGCCGCGTTTGCGTAATGCTCGTATCAGCTAGCAATACGGCCAGGTCATCCGCCGCACTGTGAATGTCACCAATGAAGGTATATTCGGCCATCGGACCACCGTCCCTTTCCCATAAGCACCCGTCTAAGCTGGTTTGACGACCACCAGCAACATCTGAAAGCCTTCCACCGCATATAACGAATGCCGCGCGTCTTTGGGAATCACGATGGACTGCCCAGCGGTCAAACGGTGCACGGTTCCTTCGATGGTCACTTCCGCGATGCCACTCAAAACATTGACCATGGCGTCACCCTGTGCGGAATGACCGCCAATCTCTTGGTCGGTTGCGATGGAAAAAAGTGTCATACTCAAATCGTCACGCTGAACCAACGTCCGACTATTAACTTGATCCTCATCTAGTGGAATTTGGTCCGTCAATTTAAGCACTTTGGCATGGTCGATTTTATCGATTAAACTCATTGAAATTCCTCCTCAATAGGCTTACTGATTAACTTGATAAGTACCTTACTTGGTCTCGAATTGAATAAACTGGCAGGGCTGCGCTGCGAGCAAAGTATGCACCGTATTCGCAGGTACCACCAGCATTTCTCCAGTGGCGACGGTCTGTTGGCTTTCATCCGCAAACTGTACGGTCAACATCCCATCTATAACTTCAAAGAGTCGCGTCAAGGTCGACTGTTCGGCACTGATACTTTCACCGGCGGCCATCGCGTACATTGCAAATGGTAAGTCGATACCGAGTTTGCGGGAAAATGATTTACTCGTAATCGCATGTTCGCGGTAGGTCATGGTTTCATGTAA
>NZ_JAGYGS010000038.1:0-27945 GCF_018991185.1 Lactiplantibacillus sp. 7.2.4 | reverse complement strand
CAAGGCCACCTTAAATTAGTGTTTATTGATAGAGCATATCACGGTAGAGTCCCACAACTTTACCTAATACGGAGACGTTATTTAAAATAATTGGCGCCATCGTATCATTTTCTGGCTGCAGGCGGTAATGGTCCGCTTCTTTGAAGAATCGCTTGCAAGTGGCTTCGTTCTCGTCGGTCATCGCAATGATAATGTCGCCATTGTCAGCCGAGCTTTGACGGCGAACGATGACTTGGTCACCATTCATGATGCCAATGTTGATCATACTTTCACCGCGAATCGTCAGCATAAACAAGTCGCCGCCGAATGATTCGAGTTCCTTTGGAATTGGAAAATAGTCGGTTGCTTCTTGGACTGCGAGAATTGGCTGGCCGGCAGTAACGGTTCCAAGCACTGGAATCTGGTGGGGCGTTGTTTCGACCCCGAGGGCTTCAAAACCAGCGGGCGTGACTTCGATTGCTCGCGGCTTAGTCGGGTCCTTTTGAATTAACCCTTTCTTTTCAAGCCGTGAAATATGTCCGTGAACGGTGGAAGTCGAAGATAAGTCAACGGCTTCGCCAATTTCACGTACGGTTGGCGGATATCCTTTTTCATTGACGCGTTCATAAATAAAACGGAGAACGGCCATTTGTTTGCTTTCCGATGTTTTACTCATCTTGGCACCTCATTTTTTTTATCATTAATGGTTAAACCAATTGTAGCATAGCGTTTGCCAGCTTTCAAACAAATGTTCGGTTGACAAACACAATTAATTGATTTAGTGTCCATTTTCGTGTATATTGCTTTGATGAAGGGAGCTGCTGCTTTGATTTCAAAAGAATTAATCGCTCGGATCAATGAGTTGGCTCATAAGGCGAAAGCTGAAGGGCTAACCGAGTTAGAAGAAGCGGAACGACAAGAGTTACGCGAAAAATATTTAAAAGAATTCCGGGCTGGGTTTCGGCAACAAGTCGAAATGCTTCAGGTCTATGATAAGGACGGTAAGGAAGTTACCCCAGAAAAGGTCCGCCAGGTTCAACGTGATCGCGGTCTTCGGGATGATTAACCGATTTCAGGAAAATTTGCCAACTGACAAATTTTCCTTTTCTTTTATTATTAATTTGTGTAGACTAGTTTAATGAAGACTGTAATAAGGGAGGGGAATGACTGTGTCTACTGGAATTTGGATTTTAATCGTCGTGATCGGTGTATTGGTCGGTTTAACCGGTGGTTTCTTTGGTGCGCGACACTATATGCAAAACTACTTGAAGCAAAACCCGCCGATTAGCGAAGAAATGCTTCGGAGCATGATGATGCAAATGGGTCAGCGCCCATCCGAGAAGAAGCTTCATCAGATGTTGAACTCGATGAAGGCTGCATCTAAAAACGATAAAAAGTAAGCGTTCAAAAAAGTGCCGGTCGCAAGTTGCAACCGACACTTTTTTGATGGCTAGACCTATTTCTTGGTACTAGCAGGATCAACGTATTTGAAGGATGGATCAATTTGCCGATCTAAGTCATCAAACGCCGTTAACATTTGTGTTTCAATTTGTTTTTGACCGGCATCATCGAGTTTGAGCTTGCGGTCAACGTAAATTGGTTCACCGAAGCGTACGGTGACTTGCTGGCGACTAAACAGTTGTTTGAACGTCAATGGGCCTTGATACACCGTTGGAACGAGTGGGACACCCGCCATCTTGGCAATCACGGTCGCACCGCCTTTTAATTCTTGCGAGTGGCGCGTTCCTGAAGGGTACATAATCAGTGATAATTTGCCGCTTCGCAAAAATTTGACGGGCGTCTTGATGGCGGACGGTCCTGGGTGTTTCCGGTTGACTGGAAACGCATTGGCATGAACCAGGATGAACCGCAAGACCGGGTTTTTAAATAATTCTTCCTTAGCCATAAAACTGAATTTCATTGGACTGCCAGCGAGGGCGTAGTACAGCGGATCGAACCAAGTACGGTGCGGTCCAACCAGGATATAAGCGCCTTCGGGAAGGTTTTCGCGTCCTTGATAACGGGGGCGACCATTGATTGCCGTGATGATGAGCCGGACGAGTCCGCGCATGAATGAATAAAACATGACGATCTTCCTTTCAATTACTAACTGCTCACAGTATGACGAAATTTGATAAATTCTGCAAGTTAATTGTATGATAACGTTGCAGTGAATTCAGAAGAGAGGTGGCCGAACATGGCAGATGTCACGTTACACGCCGATGAGCGGATTGACCAACTATATAGTAAACAAGTTCAAATTATTCAGAGTTCCCAAGTCTTTGCGTTCTCATTGGACGCGGTCTTATTGGGGGACTTCGCCCAGGTTGCGAAGGGGGCCAAGAGTCAGATTGTCGACCTGTGTGCTGGCAATGGTGCCGTTGGGTTATTTGTCAGTGCCAAGACGCACGGCCACATCACCGCTGTCGAAATCCAACCGCGCCTTGCGGATATGGCTGAACGGAGCGTTGTTTTGAATGATTTGACGGCGCAGATGACAGTACTTAATGAAGATTTATTAAAAATTACGCAACAACTACCCAAAGATTCCGTGGATACGGTCCTGTGTAATCCACCTTATTTTAAGGACCAGCCACTGAGCGTCAAAAATCCCAATCCGCACCTGGCCATCGCACGCCATGAGCTTTCGGCCAATTTGGACCAGATTTTAGCGGTGACAAGTGATTTACTTAAAATGAATGGCAAAGCCTACTTTGTTCATCGTCCAGAACGTCTAGATGAATTATTCACCTTAATGCAGGCGCACCGTTTAGCACCAAAACGGCTGCGATTCGTGCATCCCAAGGCTGACCGGGAAGCGAACATGGTCCTGATCGAAATGATCAAGGACGGCAAACCAAACGGCGTTCGAATTTTACCGCCGTTAGTCGTTTACCACGCCGATGGCACCTATGGAAAAGAGGTGCACACGTTACTTTATGGCGAAACAAAAGCATAAACCAGTTGAATCTGAACCAGCGACGCCAGCTACTACGGCTTCTAAGCGACGGACGAAAGGTAAGCAGGTCTCACTAAAGCCGCGGTCAAAAAAGTCGCAGTCGACACAACCAAAGTCGAAGTCCCAAAAATTGAAGCCGGTAAAGCCAAAGTCGAAACAAAAAAAGCTGAAGGCCAACGCGGCGACAGTCGATTCACAATCTTCCACAGAGTCAATGGCCGAACAGACTGCTGATACACATCCTGCTGACCAAGTGACTGTCAAGCAGTATTACTTTTACGTGCTACTCTGTGCTGACGCGACCCTCTATGGCGGCTTTACAGACAATCTGGAACGGCGGCTAGCAACCCACAATGCCGGGAAGGGTGCCAAGTATACGCGGGTCAAATCACGACGGCCCGTTAAAATGATCTACCATGAAACTTTCAATGATAAATCAAGTGCCTTAAAGGCCGAATATGCCTTCAAACATCAATCGAGAGCTGCCAAGCTAAAATACTTGTCAGCACACGATGTAAAAATTTAGCAAAGTTTTCACAATTTATGATTTTATTTCTGGCATTTACTGTTATAATGTTTAATGTATCAATATATAGGAGGAATTTTTGTAATGAAAATTATTGCATATGCTGTACGTGATGACGAACGTCCATTCTTCGATACTTGGATGAAAGAAAACCCAGATGTTGAAGTAAAATTAGTTCCAGAATTACTTACTGAAGACAACGTTGACTTAGCTAAAGGCTTCGACGGTGCCGATGTATACCAACAAAAGGACTATACTGCTGAAGTATTAAACAAGTTAGCCGACGAAGGGGTTAAGAACATCTCTCTTCGTAACGTTGGTGTTGATAACTTGGACGTTCCTACTGTTAAAGCACGTGGCTTAAACATTTCTAACGTACCTGCATACTCACCAAATGCGATTGCTGAATTATCAGTAACGCAATTGATGCAATTATTACGTCAAACCCCAATGTTCAACAAGAAGTTAGCTAAGCAAGACTTCCGTTGGGCTCCAGACATCGCTAAAGAATTAAACACGATGACTGTTGGTGTTATTGGTACTGGCCGTATCGGTCGCGCAGCCATTGATATCTTCAAAGGTTTCGGTGCTAAGGTTATCGGTTACGATGTTTACCGGAATGCTGAACTTGAAAAAGAAGGTATGTACGTTGATACTTTGGACGAATTATACGCCCAAGCTGATGTTATCACGTTACACGTTCCTGCATTGAAGGATAACTACCACATGTTAAATGCGGATGCCTTCAGCAAGATGAAAGATGGCGCCTACATCTTAAACTTCGCTCGTGGGACACTCATCGACTCAGAAGACTTGATCAAAGCCTTGGACAGTGGCAAAGTTGCCGGTGCTGCCCTCGATACCTACGAATACGAAACTAAGATCTTCAACAAGGATCTTGAAGGTCAAACGATTGATGACAAGGTCTTCATGAACTTGTTCAACCGTGACAACGTTTTGATTACACCACATACGGCTTTCTACACTGAAACTGCCGTTCACAACATGGTGCACGTTTCAATGAACAGCAACAAGCAATTCATCGAAACTGGTAAAGCTGACACGCAAGTTAAGTTTGACTAATTTCGACAATCGTTAATTAAAAGCAACTGGGACTTAGGTTTCGGTTTGTAAAATGGATGGTAACGAAAATCTTTTTGATTTCTTGTTATCATCTTTTTTTATTTTCATGTTGAATTTGGAAGGAATTGATTGCAAGATTGCGCGTGCAGCTGTCGAGTGGTAGAAAGCGATGCCATTCTGTCCTTCTTTAATTGGAATTACACAGCACGGATGGCCACATACATTTGAGAAGACGCTCGATAATGGTAAAATTGTTTCAACGACGAATTAAGCGTGCCAGAAAAACGTGAACTCGTCGCCTAAATCTTTTGAAATGGGCTCAAACCAGCAATTATTAAAGCTGAAATTTTAGGCGATTGGTTATATTACATTGTGCATCGAAAAGCCGAGAATTCGTGCTTATTAGCTTTATACACATTTACGCGTTGTGCTAGTTATGATTTAGCCTTAAAGATGGTTAAATCATGACAAGTTGGCGTCCTGTTCGTCAGCCGATACGCGCGTTAGTCCAACTTCCGGGGCTGGCTGACAACGCTGGAACAGGGCGGACATCGATTTGAACTCACGCAGAAACCCACTGCGCAATTTCAAATACGAGTCTTCTTCTAGCCTGGGGAACTCACCCGGACAAGAAGAACTTCGCCCTTGAGCATTGTCAGCCAGCCCCTACAGTCGGGAACCCACTCGAATGGCAGATGAACAGCCACCTATCTGGGTGCAATTGACCACTGAATATTAAGTGACTGGTCCTTCAGGCAAACTTTTAGTTGGTATCGATAAAGACTTATAGCATTTAATTACTGAGAAGATTCCTGAATGCTATTTACTCATCTCAATACCACAAATTCAATGGCAATTAGTCTTGAAATGAGTCGATGAAATTGCCGTCGTTTATAATTTGAGACTTTGCTATCTCAGGCGACTAGAGAAAATTCTGCCAATTTCAGTGAAACTGCGTGTCCGAAGTATTAAATCATGGATAAGGAAGCTGAACAATTATTAGAAAACAGTCTGATAGTTTAATGCCAAAATGACCGTCTACTTAGGAGCCAACGATCAATCCATCAAAATTTGAGTCCACAATATTCGCCTTTCGAATACCATCCAGGCTGGAGGGTGTTTCTGACAATGCTCAGCGATGAAATTCCACTTAGCAAGCGTTTTTGGCTTGGTTAGTGAAAGACCAGTATTTAAGACGTGGGTTGTCGGCTTAAATCTGTGTTCACCGCGTTCCGGCCATTGACCAGAATGCCTGGAAGCCGGCCTAGGACGTCTCCACAACAGCAAGTTTCCGTGAACTCGCCTTATTTTCCAGCGGGTCTCAGCTGGTAGTACATGAACTTATCACTGGCACGTTTTAATCATGAATCATGACAAATTAACTAGCCCAATGCGTACATTTATATTTCAAGATTATTGAGGAGGCAACCAATGAAAGAAAAACGGTTAAAAACATTCATTTCGTGGATTTCATTTTTACTTTGATCCTTGTGGTGGCATTTGCAATCTATTTATTTAATAATGTCTATTTTAATATCGTGTATTTTATTGTCGCCATGGTGTTAATGTACCTGACGAGTGTTGGTAAGCCTTTGAATAACTATATTTATCGCAAAATCCATTTGTAGACGGTACAAATGAGCCATAAGTTTAAGAATGTTATTTTGATTTGGTGCCGGTTCCATCGCATGTCGCATTGCCGGAATGTTGTGTGTTGCATGAAGCCAGCGACTATGCTCAAAAGCAGCGGCCATATCTAGACTGGATTTTTAATAAGCCAAAAGCATTGATGTTCGTCGCCGAGACTGAAAAAGAAAAAGTGTGTTCTAAACTTCCTTTAAAGAAGGCTAGAACACACTTTTTGTATTGGAACCGATCTGCGAAGCATAAGCCGACACGATCAGTTATTGCTGCATACGGGTAATTAGGCCGTGTGGTACATCGCAGCGATGGCGCAGGACAACACTTACAAAAGTTAATTGAAATTGAATGAGGTGTTGCGGTGCGTCATGATGGTGCTTGACTTTGATGATTGTCGTATCGGCAGTTCAAGCTATCCTTTGCTTGCAGTCGCGTATGACATTTACAGTCGTGCAGTCCTAAATTTAAGCCGTGCAAAAAACATCAGGGTTAAAACTGATATACTGTGGTTTAAGTTTCTAACGACGGTAAAAAAGCATTCTCGTACAATGTAGCAAATTAAGATATTGCGTCATACATGCGGGTGTGGGCTAGGTCAAGTAGCCCTTCCTCTACATGTGATATCATATCACGGTGGCGCAATCGGTACAACGGACAGACATCTGACAACGAGTGAACTGCATCTCAAATTGGAAAGGATACAGGTCAATTAATCGAAGTTGTACAGCTGCTTAAGACGGGTCAGGACAATATAAATAAACCTAACGAACTGTTAAGACTGCACAAGCAGACGACGTATACCAAGGCAACTGGGACGGGTATCACGTCTTTTTAATATGTATACGGTTTTAACAATCAAGACTGTCGCAAATCGCGCAACAAAAAACAGGCCTCAGCCAAGCTCGCTGACTAAGGTCTGTTTTAAAAGTATCGCTGAAAATCGAAATCAACGCACGATGCTTCAGCTTACGACGCACTGGCTGCCTGAACCAATGTCAGTAGGAGCTCGTTTAATTCAGCAGGGCTCTGAATGATTTGGTCCGGAATGACACTTGGAGTGACTTGGTCATTGTGTCGATAATTAAACCAAAAAGTTTGCCAGCCGGCGTGTTTGGCGCTGGTCATATCTAGCGCCGCATTATCACCGACATAGACGGCTTCATTAGCCTTAATGCCGACCTGATGTGCCCAGGTGGTGAAGATGGATGGGTCCGGCTTAGCAATACCAAGTTCATCAGAAATAAAAATATTGTCTGGGTGAACGAAATGTTCAATTTGAAGTTGGTGCAGCTTTTGATGCTGGATCGGTGCTGGACCATTGGTAATGACGCCGATTTTGAACGCTTGGCTTAGCTTGGTCAGCGTGCCAGCCAGTCCATCGAACAAACTGATGTGGTTGAGTGCCTGTTGATAAGCCATTTCAAATTGAATGGCCCAATCGGTACTGACGTGTTTGACGATGGGTGCTAAGGCATGGCGAATTCTAGCGGTCTGCCAAGCTTCAAGACTCATCGTCGTGTCCATGACTTGATTAAAGGTTTGTTCATTGAAATCGTGGAACCGATTAAATATTTTTGCCAATTCGTCCTGACTTAAAACCGATTGATAAGTTTTGGTTAAAGCAGCGACAAACGGTGATTTTTGATCATATAACGTATCGTCAAGATCAAAAATGATGGCTTTTATCATAATTAAGTGAGCCCCCTATGCGAGATAGTATTTTAACACACTTTCTGTAATTCACAAATTCTTGCTGAAATTGCTTGCATACAACCGGGATTTTCGGTATACTAATTTTCGGTGTTAAAACCAATTCACACCTACTGGGATAATTACGGCGGTGCTCGGGAGAGTGTCGTAATTAGATGAGCAGTGGGGAGGAATAAAACAAATTTTTTGGAGGCACATTTATTATGGCTGTTATTTCTATGAAACAATTGCTTGAAGCCGGTGTCCATTTCGGTCACCAAACTCGTCGTTGGAACCCAAAGATGAAACCATACATCTTTACGGAACGTAACGGAATCTACATCATTGACTTACAAAAGACGGTCAAGATGATCGACTCAGCTTACAACTTCGTTAAGGACGCTGCCGCTGATGATGGCGTTATCTTGTTTGTTGGGACTAAGAAACAAGCCCAAGATTCAATCGAAGAAGAAGCAACTCGTGCAGGTCAATACTACGTTAACCATCGTTGGTTAGGTGGGACTTTGACCAACTGGAACACCATCCAAACTCGGATCAAGCGTCTTAAAGACTTGAAGAAGATGGAAGCTGACGGTACTTTCGAACGTTTACCTAAGAAGGAAGTTTCATTATTAATGAAGCAACGGGCTAAGCTCGAAAAATTCTTGGGCGGTATCGAAGACATGCCTCGGATTCCAGACGTTATCTTCATCGTTGACCCTCGCAAGGAACAAATTGCGGTTAAGGAAGCTCAAAAGTTGAACATTCCAATCGTTGCCATGGTTGATACGAACACCGATCCAGATGATATCGATGTTATTATCCCATCAAACGATGACGCTATCCGTGCCGTTCGTTTGATCACTTCTAAGATGGCTGACGCTGTCATTGAAGGTCGTCAAGGTGAAGACGAAGACGTTACTGAAGATTCTTTCAAAGATGACAAGGATGCTAAGAAGTCCGTTGATTCATTGGAAGACATCGTTGAAGCTGTTGAAGGCGACAACGACGCAAAGTCTGACAAATAATTAATTGAAATAATTAGGCTGCCTAAAAATCGCGGACCATTACGGCCTGATTTTGTGGGCAGCTTTTTATCTAAAAACAAGAGACTCAAAGGAGAGTAAACTATGGCAAAGATTTCTGCAGCACAAGTTAAAGAACTTCGTGATAAAACCGGTGTTGGTATGATGGACGCTAAAAAGGCGTTGGTTGAAACTGAAGGCGACATGGAAAAAGCCGTTGACGTTTTACGTGAAAAAGGGGTTGCCAAGGCTGAAAAGAAGAGTGGCCGGGTTGCCGCTGAAGGTATCGCCGCTGTTGCCATCAAAGACAACAAGGCTGCCATTGTTGAAGTCAACTGTGAAACTGACTCAGTTGCTTCAACTGACAAGTTCAAGGACTTAGTCGCTGAAGTTGCTGACAAGATCGCAGAAGAAAACCCAGCATCTGTTGACGATGCCTTAGCTTTAAAGACGGCTAACGGTACGATCAAAGATGACGTTATCGAAACGACTCAAGTTACTGGTGAAAAGATCAGCCTTCGCCGTTTCCAAGTGGTTGAAAAGGGTGCCGACCAAAACTTTGGTTCATACATCCATAACGGTGGCCAAATTGCCGCTTTAGTTGTGTTAGACGGTGCGGACAGCGCAACTGCTAAGGATGTTGCCATGCACGTTGCTGCCATCAACCCAGAATACGTTAACCGCGAACAAGTGCCTGCTCACCGGTTAGCACATGAAAAAGAAGTTTTAGTTAAGGAAGCCTTGAACGAAGGCAAACCTGAAAAGATCATTGAAAAGATGGTTGAAGGCCGTTTGAACAAGTGGCTCTCAGAAATCAGCTTAGACGACCAAGAATTCGTTAAGGATTCTGACCAAACGGTTGCACACTTTGTTGAATCAAAGGGTGGCAAGGTTAACGCATTCATTCGCTTCGAAGTTGGCGAAGGAATCGAAAAGAAGGCTGACAACTTTATCGATGAAGTTATGAGCCAAATCAAAGACTAATTACTGTCTAAAGGATTAGCTAATTGGGGATTGCGACAAAAAGTTATTTTTGCCGCGGTCTCTTTTTTGTTGCCAGGGCGTGAAGCCGCTTTAAAAAGAGAATTCGGTTAATTTTTCGCGCGGATTGTGCTTGCAAGCCAAACGCTAATTCAAATATATGGTAAAATAATAGACAGATAATTTCGAGGAGGACAAGACGATGTCGGAAGTTAAATATAAGCGCGTGATTCTAAAACTTAGTGGTGAAGCCTTAGCGGGTGAAAAGGGTTTTGGAATCAATCCACCCGTCATTAAAACGGTGGCAGAGGAATTAAAGGACGTCTATGACATGGGCGTACAAATTGCAATCGTTGTCGGCGGTGGCAACATGTGGCGCGGTGAAGCCGGTGCCCAGATGGGAATGGAACGAGCACAAGCCGACTATATTGGCATGCTCGCAACAATCATGAATGCACTCGCGCTTCAAGATAACTTGGAGTCGATTGGTGTTCCGACACGGGTCCAAACGTCGATTGAAATGCGGCAAATCGCGGAACCTTACATTCGGCGTAAGGCAATGCGGCACCTGGAAAAGCGGCGGATCGTTATTTTTGCCGGTGGTACGGGTAGTCCATACTTCTCAACCGATACGACCGCTGCTTTGCGGGCTGCAGAAATCAACGCAGATGCAATTCTGATGGCTAAAAATGGGGTTGATGGCGTTTACTCCGCCGACCCTAATAAGGATGCCAACGCGGTCAAGTTCGATAATTTAACGCATCTTGATATTATCAACAAGGGCCTTCAAGTCATGGATACGACGGCTAGTTCATTGTCGATGGATAATGATATTCCGGTTGTGGTCTTCAACTTGAACGAGCCTGGCAATATTCGGAAAGTCGTTGCCGGTGAACACATCGGTACAACAGTCAGGGGGAAATAAGATGGCAGTCACAGAACCAATTTTAAAAGAAGCACAAGAACGGATGAAGAAGGCTGAAGCCGCACTCCAACGCGAATTAGGTAACATTCGTGCCGGACGCGCCAACGCCTCATTGTTGAACCGGATCTCAGCAGATTACTATGGCGCACAAACACCATTGAATCAGATGGCCGCAATCACGGTCCCAGAACCACGGGTCTTAATGGTGACACCGTTTGATAAGAGTGCCCTTAAGGAAATCGAAAAGGCAATTTTGGCTTCAGATTTAGGAATCAGTCCTGCTAATGACGGCTCTGCCATTCGGTTGGTGATTCCACAATTGACGGAAGAACGCCGTAAAGAATTAGCCAAGGATGTCAAGGCTGAAGGTGAACGCGCGAAGGTTGCTGTACGGAACGTTCGGCGTGACGCCATGGAAGCTTTGAAGAAGGGCCACAAGGATGGTCAATTCACTGATGACCAACTTCATCAGTTGGAAGATCAAGCCCAAAAGCTGACTGATCAAGCCGGCAAGGATGTCGACGCGATCGTAGCGGACAAAGAAAAAGAAATTTTGGAAGGCTAATTACCGACCAATTTATTAAGGCTTGGAGAAATTCAAGCCTTTTTTTGTTGACGAATAGTTAATTGCTGCATTTTTTGGTAAAATAGTGCATAGTTAAGCTAATTTTATGGAGGTGCGCTTTGTTCGCTTTTTTTAATAAGGATGATCCTGCCGATCAAACTGAGATTCAACTGGATCCAAACCGCATTCCAGCACACATCGCCATCATTATGGATGGCAACGGCCGCTGGGCAAAGTCACGGCACTTACCGCGAATTGCTGGACACAAAGAAGGCATGAACACGGTCAAAAAAATTACCATCGCAGCCAGTGATTTAGGCGTCAAAGTCTTGACACTGTATGCATTTTCTACTGAAAATTGGAAGCGGCCAACTGACGAGGTCAATTACCTGATGCAGTTGCCCGTGAGTTTCTTTGACACGTTCGTTCCCGATTTAGTCAAGAATAATGTGCGGGTACAGGTGATGGGGTATATCGACCGGTTGCCCGCTGCCACGCAAAAAGCCGTTCAAGATGCGATTGCGGATACGCAGCAGTGTGACGGCATGGTGTTAAACTTTGCCCTCAACTATGGCTCACGGGCCGAAATCGTGACGGGTGTGCAACAGATTGCCAAGCGGGTGCGTGATGGTGAATTAGATGTCGCTGATATTGATGATGCGACCGTCGACGCGGCGTTGATGACGGCACCACTTGCCCCTTATAATGATCCAGATTTGCTGATTCGAACGAGCGGTGAAGAACGAATCTCAAATTTCTTAATGTGGCAGATTGCTTATAGTGAACTGGTCTTCACGGACGTCAAGTGGCCAGACTTCACAGCGACGACCCTGCAAGCTTGTATCGCGGACTTTCAGAGTCGTGATCGGCGCTTCGGCGGGTTGTCTGATCATAAATAAAAGGGAGTTTTCAGTATGAAACAACGGGTCATTACGGCAGTCGTTGCGTTAATTTTATTTATCCCAGTCATTTTTGTGGGTGGGATTACTTTAGACATCGTTGCCATGTTGCTCGGTGCCATCGCGATGAGTGAATTACTCATCATGCGTAAGAAACTATTGATTTCATTTGAGGCCATCGTTAGTATGCTCGCAGTTATGATTCAAATTGCGCCGACAAAATGGTTCAATGGCTTACCAGATCAGCTCAATAAAGAATATGTGGTTTACTTCTTAGTTATTCTGTTATTGCTGCACACCGTCTGGTCACGCAATCGGTTCTCATTCGATGATGCGGGTGTGTTGACGCTTAGTATTTTGTATATTGGGATGGGCTTCAACTACTTTACCGCGGCACGTGGCATCAACGTTGAAATGTTGTTGTTCTTAATGTTCATCGTGTGGGCAACAGATAGTGGTGCGTACATGGTTGGCCGCAAGCTTGGTAAACATAAGGTGACACCCATTAGTCCCAATAAGACGTGGGAAGGCTGCATCGGTGGTAGCGTGATTGGTGTCATCATCGCCAGTGCGTTTGCCATCGGGTTCCATGTTGGCTATGCGAGTGCCATCAGTATGATTTTGATTACGATTGTCTTATCAATCGTGGGGCAATTCGGCGATCTCGTCGAATCAGCCTTAAAACGCTACTATGGCGTTAAAGATTCTGGTAAGATCTTACCAGGACACGGTGGGATTTTAGACCGTTTTGATAGTATGTTATTAGTTTTCCCAATTGCACACTTATTCGGCTTGTTCTAAGCGAATACCCGAAACGCGGAAGAAAGGGGCGCTAAATTGATCGTTACAATTATTACGTTCATTATCGTTTTCGGAATCTTGGTTATCGTCCATGAATTTGGGCACTTCTATTTTGCCAAAAAGGCTGGGATTTTGGTGCGTGAATTTTCTGTTGGGATGGGACCCAAGGCAGTTGCGTTTCGGCGGAATGCGACGACTTATACGTTACGTTTCTTGCCAATTGGTGGGTACGTGCGGATGGCCGGAGTCGCTGACGATGAGGATGAGGAACTGAAACCCGGAACGCCAGTCAGCTTACAGATCGGTCAGGATGGCATCGTCCATTCAATCAATGCTAGTAAGAAGACGACGTTGTTCAACGGGATTCCGCTATCTGTCACGGCGACCGACTTAGAGCGCGAGCTATGGATCGAAGGCTATGAGAATGGCGATGAGAGCGAAGTTAAACGTTATTCAGTCGACCACGATGCGACCATTATCGAAAGTGATGGGACTGAGGTGCAGATTGCCCCAGTAGATGTTCAATTTCAGTCAGCCAAGCTTTGGCAGCGGATGCTGACCAATTTTGCTGGTCCCATGAATAACTTCATCTTAGCCATCATCACGTTTGCAATCCTGGCGTTCATGCAGGGCGGCGTGACGAGTACGACGACTAATGTTGCGGCGACGACGGCCAATTCGGTTGCGCGTCAAGCTGGGATTCAAAAAGGTGATCAAATTGTCGCCGTCAATGGTAAAAAGATGACCAGTGCGCAGTCGATTTCGCTCCTGATTCAAGACAGTCCCAAGCAACGGTTGCGTTTGACGATCAAACGTGATGGTCAAACCAAAAAAATTACGGTAACACCAGCTGCTAAGACGGTCTCTGGTAATCGCATCGGCCAAATCGGCGTGATGTGGGCGACGAAGATTGACAAGAGTTTTGGTGCCAAATTGGCCTATGGGTTTACGGGCTCATGGAATATCACCAAACAGATTTTTCAGGTCCTCGGCCGGATGGTCACGCATGGCTTCAGTTTGAACGATTTAGGTGGCCCGGTCGCTATCTTTGCCACGACCTCGCAAGCGGCTAAATCAGGTCTGCGAACGGTGATTTATTTGCTGGCAGTCTTGTCGATCAACCTGGGAATTGTCAATTTATTACCAATTCCAGCCCTTGATGGTGGTAAACTATTATTAAACATTGTTGAAGGCATTCGGGGTAACCCACTACGAGTGGAAACGGAAAGTGTCATTACCTTGATTGGTTTTGGCCTCTTGATGTTATTAATGATTTTAGTCACTTGGAATGATATCCAACGATATTTCTTCTAAGCGATACTAATTTGGAATAATAAGGAGAAGATTTGTAGATGAAACAATCGAAACTGTTAATCCCAACACTTAAGGAAGTGCCAAACGACGCTGAAGCCTTAAGTCATCAGATGATGCTGCGGGCGGGCTACATTCGCCAGATTTCGGCCGGAATGTATGCTTACTTGCCATTAGCCTACCGGGTATTAACGAATATTGAACAAATTATTCGTCAAGAAATGGAAAAGATCGATGCAGCAGAAATGCTGGTACCAGCTGTGATTCCTGCCGAGTTATGGAAAGCCACGGGCCGGTATGAAACTTATGGGCCTGAATTATTCAAACTGAAGAATCGGCATGATCGTGAATTCATCTTGGGACCAACCCATGAAGAAACGTTCACGTTTCTGATTCGTGATGAAGTCAAGTCCTACAAGCGGTTGCCATTGACGTTATACCAAATCCAAGCAAAGTATCGTGATGAAGATCGGCCACGTTATGGCTTGTTGCGTGGGCGTGAATTTATTATGAAGGATGCTTATTCCTTCCACGCCGATGAATCTTCACTGGATGACACGTTCCAAGATATGGCGCAAGCTTATCAAAACATCTTCGAACGTTGCGGCTTGAAGTTCCGCTCGATTATCGGTGACGGTGGCGCGATGGGTGGTAAGGATTCACGTGAATACTCAGCAATCGCCCCAGTTGGTGAAGATACGATCGTTTACTCTGATGCCAGTGACTACGCAGCGAACCTTGAAATGGCCCGGAGTTTGTACGTGCCTAAGAAGTCGCATGCGTCACTCAAAGACATGGAAGAAATCGATACCCCTGGTGTGGGTACGATTGAAGAGTTAGCCGACTTCTTGAAGGTCGAAGCAGATCAACTGGTCAAGAGTATTCTGTTTATCGCTGACGACCAGCCAGTGCTGGCTTTAGTTCGTGGTGACCATGAAGTCAATGATATCAAGCTGAAAAACTACCTTGGTGCTGACTTCTTAGATATGGCGACGCCAGAACAAGCACAAGAATACTTGGGTGCTAGCTTTGGTTCACTTGGCCCTGTTAACGTCAGTGACGACGTTAAAATCGTGGCTGACCAGTACGTTAAGGGCATGGTCAACATCACGGTCGGTGCCAACTCAGATGGTCACCACTTCACTAATGTTAATCCAGAACGGGATTTCCATGCTGAAGATTACGTTGACATTCGTTTCGTTCAAGAAGGCGAACTCTCACCAGATGGTGCCGGTGTCTTGAAGTTCACTAAGGGTATCGAAATCGGTCACATCTTCAAGTTGGGGACGCGTTACTCTAAGGACTTGCATGCCGAAGTCTTAGATGCTAATGGTCGCAACGTTCCGGTTATCATGGGCTGCTACGGTATCGGGGTCTCCCGGTTACTCTCAGCGATTGCGGAACAACGCGCCGATGATAATGGTTTAATCTGGCCAAAAGCGATTGCACCATTTGACGTCCACGTCATTCCAGTCAACCCTAAGAAGGCCGAACAAGTCGAAGTTGCTGACCAAGTTGAAGCACAACTGGAAGCTGCTGGCTACAAGGTCTTGTATGATGACCGGAAGGAACGGCCTGGGGTTAAGTTTGCAGATTCTGACTTGATGGGGATTCCAGCGCGGATCACCATTGGGAAGAAGGCCAGTGAAGGCATCGTTGAAATCAAACTTCGCCAGACTGGTGAGACGCTTGAAGTTAAACAAGAAGAGATCGCTAATAATTTAGCTGTCTTACTTGAAAATATTGACTAATTACACGATAGCGTTGCGTCATGTAACGCGCTAGTCATTTTTGTTAGTTATTGGAAGAAATCATCTAGTTGGGATTTACGAGAACTAGATGATTTTTCTTTTGCCAACCAATCACGTGGCGCGAGCCACAGACTGTGATAAAATAGTAACGTTTCATGTGAACGGGTCACACTTTCACTGAATCGGTGATAGATGTGAGTACTTAGGTTCTCTGAGCCGTGTGATTGCAGTAACTGGCTTCACTTTGGACCTTGATGATGTTTCAGAAGTGATGTTGATTAGCTTGTAGTCAGACCCAGACAGCCGTTCACATCAGCACCGAAATAGGCGTTAACTAATCAAGAACGTTTAAATGAGATAAGAGGAGGACCACTGGTGAGTTTAAACCAACAAGAAATGTTCGAGAAACTCCTCGAACAAATTGAGATGCCGACAGGTCCTGAATTCGAGGCCGCGGCGATCGATAAGTTGACCGTGCATCAAGCTTCCAAAGTTTGGGAATTTCATTTGCATTTTCAACACGTGCTGCCTTACTCGCAATTTATGACGTTTCAAAATAAACTCCAAATTGCGTTCAAGGACATTGCCCGGGTGACGTATAAAATCGTAACGGATGATACCGAAGTCAACGGTCGCGAACTAGCAGAGTATTGGGAGTGGATCGTTCAACATAGTGGGATTAAGTCGTCACTTGTTCAGTCTTTGTGCAATAGCAACGTACCGACCTATGAAGATGGTCGCGTCATTCTATTAGCTGAAAATGAAGTGATTCAAAATTTCTTGACCAATCAAGCTTTGGGGCCGATTGAATCGACGTATCATCGACTCGGGTTTCCAAAGTTCTCGATCCACACGATGATTGACGAAAGTGCGTCACAAGCAAAAATCAAGGAATTCCACGAGCAGAAGGCCAAGTCGGATCAAGAACTGGCGAAAAAGGCCGAAGCGGCCATTAAGAAAGCCAATGAAAAGCGGCAGAAGCAGGCTGATTCTCCGGCGCCAATCGATGGTCCAGTGCAATTAGGAAAGCAAATCAATCCGCAAGAACCAGCCAAACAAATGGTTCAAATTACGGAAGAAGAGCGGTCTGTCATCGTTGAAGGTTACGTTTTCGACATGGAAGTCCGGACGCTGCGTTCACAACGACAGTTATTGATTTTAAAAGTAACCGATTATAGCTCGTCGATGGTTGTTAAGAAGTTCTCTCGGAATGCAGACGACGAGGCCCAATTTGCAGCGCTACACACTGGGATGTGGGTCCGTGTTCGCGGTTCCGTTCAAGAAGATAGTTTCATGCGGGATTTGACGATCAACGCATACGACATTAATGAGACGTCGCACGCCAGTCGTCAAGATACGGCGCCAGCGGATGATAAACGAGTGGAACTACATCTACACTCCAACATGAGTCAGATGGATGCGACCAACAGTGTCAGCGATTACGTCAAACAGGCGGCCAAGTGGGGCCATCCGGCAATCGCCATCACTGACCATTCGGGTGCCCAGGCCTTTCCGGAAGCTTTTGCAGCCGGTGAAAAGAATAATATCAAAATTTTGTATGGGGTCGAAGCCAACATGGTCGATGACGGGGTGCCGATTGCTTACAACGACGCGCACGTTGATTTAAAAGAATCGACTTACGTTATCTTTGATACTGAAACGACCGGACTATCCGCCATCTATGACCGGGTCATCGAATTGTCTGCAGTTAAGATGGTCAAAGGAAACGTTGTCGACCAGTTTGAAGAATTTATCGACCCTGGTTTTCATTTATCGGAAACGACGACCAATTTGACCAGTATTACGGATGACATGGTCCGTGGTTCGAAATCCGAAGAGGAAGTCTTTAAGTTATTCCGTGAATTCTATGGCGATGCCATCGTTGTTGGTCATAACGTCACTTTCGATATCGGGTTCATGAATACCGGGTACGCGCGTCATCATATGGGCCCCATCACGAATCCAATTATTGACACGTTAACGCTGGCGCGCTGGCTATACCCGAATTTACGGGGTTACCGGTTAAATACGCTGGCCAAGAAATTCAACGTTAACTTGGAACACCATCACCGGGCGATTTATGATGCGGAATCTACGGGACATTTGAACCACATCTTTTTGAAGGACGCCGAGGAACGCTATGGGGTCCAGTTCCACGAACAATTAAATGATCATATGAATGAGAATGCAGCTTATCGCCACGCGCGGCCATTCCACGCGACATTGTATGCGCAGACGCAAGCCGGTTTGAAGAACCTGTTCCGAATCATTTCACTATCTAACGTCGAATACTATTACCGGGTGCCACGGGTGCCGCGAAGCATTCTGAACAAATATCGAGATGGAATTCTGGTCGGTTCGGCTTGCTCAAGTGGTGAAGTCTTCACCGCAATGATGCAAAAAGGGAAGGAAGAAGCCCGTCAGAAGGCTGGTTACTATGACTTCCTGGAGGTCCAACCAAAAGCGGCTTACTCGGCACTGATTGAGAGTGGCTTGATTGCCGATACGGCTCACTTAGAAGAGATTATCGGTAACATGGTCGAACTAGGTCATGAAATGAATATTCCGGTCGCTGCGACTGGCGATGTTCATTATCTCAACCCAGAAGATAAAATTTATCGTAAGATCTTGATTCATTCGCAACCCGGGAATCCGTTGAATCGAACGGAACGCCCAGATGTGCATTTCCGCTCGACAGACGAAATGCTCAAAGATTTTGATTTTCTCGGTGCGGATACCGCCCATGAAATTGTTGTCGACACCCCACGAGCGATTGCGGACCGGTTTGAAATCGTCCGTCCAGTCAAGGACAAATTGTATACGCCGCGGATGAAGGGTGCCGAAGCTGAAATCGAGAAGCTGACGATGGATCGAGCCCATGCTTGGTACGGCGATCCGTTGCCGGAAATCGTCCAAAAACGAGTCGACAAAGAGTTGAAGAGTATTATCGGGAACGGGTTCTCGGTTATTTACCTGATTGCCCAACGGCTGGTATTCAAGAGTAACAAGGACGGTTACCTGGTTGGGTCGCGTGGTTCCGTTGGGTCTAGTCTGGTCGCAACGCTATCTGGGATTACGGAAGTTAACCCGATGCCGCCACATTACCGTTGTCCAAATTGCCAATATTCGCATTTCTATACGAATAATGAATATGGTTCTGGCTACGATTTACCGCCGAAGGATTGTCCTGAATGTGGCACTAACATGGTTCGTGACGGGCAAAACATCCCATTCGAAACTTTCCTTGGTTTCTACGGAAACAAGGTGCCGGATATTGATTTAAACTTCTCCGGTGACTACCAACCGATTGCCCACAACTATACCAAAGTCTTGTTCGGTGAGAAAAATGTTTACCGTGCCGGGACGATTGGAACGGTCGCAGATAAGACTGGTTATGGCTACGTCAAGGCGTACGAACGTGATACCAATCAAACGTTGCGTTCAGCCGAGGTCGACCGGTTAGCCAAAGGCACGACGGGGGTCAAGCGGACGACTGGGCAACATCCGGCCGGTATCATTGTTGTGCCGGACTATATGGATATTTATGACTTTACACCAGTCCAATATCCCGCTGACGACCAGAGTGCGGCCTGGCAAACGACCCACTTTGATTTCCATTCGATTCATGATAATATCTTGAAAATTGATATTCTGGGGCATGATGACCCGACGATGATTCGGATGCTCCAAGATTTGTCGGGAATTCAACCTGAAAGCATTCCGCCAGTTGATCCGAATGTCATGAAGATTTTCTCAAGTCCCGAAGTCTTAGGCGTCACTGAAGACCAGATTTTCTCTAAAACGGGGACCCTGGGTATTCCTGAATTCGGGACGCGCTTCGTCCGGGGAATGCTGGAAGAAACCCATCCGTCGACGTTTAACGAATTGCTTCAAATCTCTGGACTCTCCCACGGGACCGACGTGTGGCTCGGCAACGCGGAAGAATTGATCAAGGATGGTACGGTTACGCTGGCCGAAGTTATTGGGTGTCGTGATAACATCATGACCGACTTGATTCACTATGGGATGGAATCTGATATGTCCTTCCAAATCATGGAACACGTGCGGAAGGGTCGTGGGATTCCTGACGAGTGGCAACAGGCGATGAAGGATGCTGACGTTCCCGATTGGTACATCGAGTCGTGTCTCAAAATCAAGTACATGTTCCCACGGGCGCATGCGGCGGCTTATATCTTGATGGCGTTGCGGGTCGCGTACTTCAAAGTATACTTCCCACTGATTTACTACACGGCCTACTTCTCGGTGCGAGCGGATGATTTTGACCTCGTCGCGATGGCTCATGGTAAGGAAGCGGTCAAGGCCTCGATGAAAGCCATCACGGATAAAGGGATGGATGCGAGTGCCAAGGAAAAGAACTTGCTGACGGTGCTCGAGCTGGCGAATGAAATGTTGGAACGTGGCTTCAACTTCTCCATGGTCGACTTAGACAAGTCGGATGCATCCGATTGGTTGATTGATGGTGACACGCTGATTGCACCATTCCGAGCCGTGCCTGGTCTTGGACTGAACGTTGCCAAGCAGATTGTGGCTGCACGCGCGGATAAACCATTCCTATCGAAGGAAGATTTATCGAAACGCGGTAAGGTTTCTAAGAGCTTGATCGACTTCATGACCGAAAATGGGGTTCTGAACGATTTACCGGATGAAAACCAATTATCTCTGTTTTAATTGAAGATGGATTGTGCGGTTTAATCATCTTTTACGCGTTATGCTAGTTGTTATTTAGTATTATAGATGATTAAATCATACCAATTGTTGGGCTTGCTGTTCGTCTGCATGTGCTCGTCCTAGTCCGACTTCCAGGGCCGGCTGACAATTGCTTGAACGTAAGCCGACATCGATTTGAACTCACGCAGAAACCCACTGAGCAATTTCAAACACGAGTACAACGCGTCCAATAAGTTAAAAATTGATGAAATTTTAGTCAAATTGGACGTGCAACGGGCAACATTGCAGTTTGTGGCCACATGATGCGCAGCAATGCCGTCATATCAGTGATTAGCGTGCTTTTGTGGCACGGTTTCGACGGGTAATTAATTGCCAGTGCTAACGGCTATAAAAGGCGTGAGCTTGCGGTTTGACCATAATTGTGCTAATATATGATTGTAATTTAAAACTCGTTAACGAGTGAGCAGCGATGCTCACTCTTTTTATTGGACTAATCTGAATAGGAGGCACAGCCTTGAGCAATAATGTTGTTGAAACCATTCAGCCAGTGGCCGCAGCCATTGTCAGCGCACACCAGTTTGAACTCGTCGACCTGGAATTTGTGCGCGAAGGTCAGAGCTGGTACTTGCGGCTCTACATCGACAAGCCAGGCGGCATTAATATTGAAGAATGTGCGATGGTTAGTGATGAACTAAGTGAGAAGTTGGATACGATGGAACCTGATCCAATTCCACAAGCTTACTTTTTAGAGGTCTCTTCGCCTGGTGCGGAACGGCCGCTGAAGAAGGAAGCGGATTATCAAAATGCCATCGGAAAATATGTACACGTTGGTTTATACCAGAAATTAGATGGTAAAAAGGTCTTTGAAGGTGATTTGACGGAAGTCACGCCAACCACGGTGACAATCGATTATTTAGATAAGACCCGTCATAAGACGGTCACGATCAATCGTGATCAGATTTCACAAGCCCGCTTAGCGGTAAAGTTCTAAATAAGTAAAGGAGTCTACACATGAGTAAGGAATTATTAGGGGCCTTAGACACCCTCGAATCAGAAAAGGGCATCAAAAAAGAAGTTGTGATCGAAGCCCTCGAAGCTGCCTTGGTTTCTGCATACAAACGGAACTACGGTCAGGCGCAAAACGTTGAAGTTGACTTTGATCAAGTAAAGGGTAATATTCACGTATATGCGGTCAAAGAAGTCGTTGAAGATGTTTTTGACTCACGGCTGGAAGTTAGCTTACAAGACGCGTTAGCAATTAACCGGGCTTACGAAATTGGTGATGACATTCGGTTTGAAGTCACACCTAAGAACTTTGGTCGCATCGCTGCTCAAACAGCCAAGCAGGTTATCATGCAACGGGTACGTGAAGCTGAACGTGGGATCATCTATGACGAATACAGCCAGTACGAAAATGAAATCGTCACTGGTGAAGTTGAACGCCAAGATAATCGGTTCGTTTACGTTAGCTTAGGTAAGGTGGAAGCCGTTATGGGCCGCTCTGACCAATTACCAGGTGAAGTATACCGGATTCACGATAAAATCAAGGTTTACGTTTCTAAAGTGGAAAATGCCACTAAGGGTCCCCAAGTGTTCGTTTCGCGGACTGCGCCGGACTTGTTGAAACGGTTGTTTGAACAAGAAGTGCCTGAAATCTTCGACGGAATCGTTGAAATCGTCTCAATTGCTCGTGAAGCGGGTGATCGCGCTAAGGTCGCAGTTCGTTCAAACAATCCAAACGTTGATCCAGTCGGGACCTGTGTCGGACCAAAAGGCCAACGGGTCCAAACCATTGTTAACGAACTCCATGGCGAAAACATGGATATTGTTGAATGGACGGATGATACGGCAGTCTTCATCGCCAATGCGTTGAATCCCGCCGAAGTCTTGGATGTCATTTTTGACCCTGAAAACGAACGCGGCTGTACCGTGGTCGTTCCTGATTACCAATTATCATTAGCAATTGGGAAACGTGGTCAAAATGCACGTTTAGCAGCTAAGTTGACCGGCTTCAAGATCGATATCAAATCTGAAACCGAAGCATCTGATATAATGGATGCAAACCCTGATGATGTGGCAGCTGCCGAAACTGCACCACAAGCAGCGACTGAAGATGCCCCTGTCAGTGATGATGTGGCTGACGATGTTGCCGCTGAACCATCAGCAGCGACTGACGCAGAAACTGAAGCAACTGATTCAGAAGCAACTGAACCTGAAGCAGTCACCGATTCAGAAGCTGCAGCCTCTGATGAAGCTGCAAGTGACGCTGAATAGGGTCAGGTTCGTAATGAAGTAATCAAAGGAGGTCTGGGATTATGAAAAAAAGAAAAGTGCCGTTACGAAAGGACATTGTGACGGGTGAAATGCATCCCAAAAAAGACTTAGTCCGGGTCGTTAAGAACAAGCAGGATGAAGTTTCCGTAGATCCAACTGGTAAGAAGCCAGGACGCGGTGCTTACATTGCGTTAGACGTTGCAGTTGCCCAACGTGCCAAGAAGGAAAAAACCTTCGATAAGGCATTCGGCATCAAAGTCGAAGCGGATTTTTACGATGAATTGGTGGCCTACGTGGATCACCAACAAGCGCGAAAGGAACTCTTCGGAAATGACGCCTAACCAAGCTTGTTTGAACCTACTGGGCCTTTCACGGCGTGCCAGTAAGCAAATTGCAGGCGAAGGCTTGACCTTAGCTGCGATTCGTAATCAGACGGCCAAGCTAGTCTTTATTGCTAGTGATGCCGGTCCCACGACTGCCAAAAAGTTCCATGATAAGGCCCAATCTTATGATGTTCCTGTGATCGATACCTTTACTAAAGCTGAAATGAATGCGGCGACGGGCAATAAACGAACCGTTTATGCCATTACTGACGCCGGGTTTGCCAAGAAAATGGTGGCGATCATGAATCAGTAAAGGAGGGTGAAACTATGGGAAAACAGCGAATTTACGAACTTGCGAAGACCTTGAACGTGCCAAGCAAACAATTGATTGCGCAAGCACAACAATTGGGCTTCGCGGTTAAAAATCATATGTCGACCCTCGGTGACGCTGAAGTCCGCCAGTTAACTGGCGCGGCGACCGTTACCCATCCTAAGTCTCAATCGGCTCCGGCACAGCGGAGTCAGGCGACGCATACCGTCGCCAAAAATGTGACACGAACTGCTAATCAGCAGCAATCCAACTCGCGTCATTTACAGAGTGGTGATTCTTTGAATAATAATCGTAATAATAACCAAAATAATAGTCAAAGTCGCAATAACAATGGCGGCAGCCGGTCTAATGGTAACGCAACCCGGTCCAACAATAATACGCGGACAAACAATAGTCGCAATAACGGCGGCAATGGGGCTAACCGGTCTAATAACAGCAGTAACCAGCCAAATAACAACCGTTCTAACAATGGCGGTAACCGTTCTAACAACACTAGCAACCGTAGCAACAATAACGGTGGCCAAAACCGGAACAGCAACAACAACCGTAGTTCGAACAGCAACAATTCCAACAACAATCGTTCTAACGGGACGACGAACAGTGCGCGGAATGGTAGCGGCCGCTTCGGTGGTAGTTTGAATAGTAACAACAATGGTGGCGGCAACGGTGGTGGTCGTTATCGTGGTGGTAACAACAATAACCGTCGTCGTAACAACCGCAACAACCGGAACCGCACTAACAACAAGAATCAACGGATTCGCCAAGTGAACAACAAGCCGGCGCCAGTTCGTAAGGACAAGCCGTTGCCAGAAACACTGGTCTACACGGTCGGCATGAACGCCCAAGATTTAGGGAAGTTATTGCACCGTGAACCAGCTGAAATTATTAAGAAGTTATTCATGTTGGGCGTGGCGGTTAACCAAAACCAGTCACTCGACAAGGATACGATTGAAATTTTAGCGACAGATTACGGCATTGACGCCCAAGAAAAAGTTGAAGTTGACGTCACTGACTTAGACAAGTTCTTCGATGACGAAGTGAATAATACCGATAACCTTGAACCACGGGCACCAGTGGTTACTGTCATGGGACACGTTGACCATGGTAAGACGACCTTGCTGGACAAATTACGGCATACTCATGTTACTGAAGGCGAAGCCGGTGGGATCACGCAAGCAATCGGGGCTTATCAAGTTAAGCACGATGGCAAAATCATCACTTTCTTAGATACACCAGGGCATGCGGCCTTTACTGAAATGCGGGCGCGTGGTGCTGATATTACTGATATCACGGTCTTAGTGGTTGCTGCGGATGATGGTGTGATGCCACAAACCATCGAAGCCATCAACCATGCGAAGGCTGCTAAGGTGCCAATCATTGTTGCAGTCAACAAGATTGATAAGCCAGGTGCTAACCCGAACCATGTCATGGAACAATTGACTGAATATGGGTTGATTCCTGAAGACTGGGGTGGCGACACGATCTTCGTTCAGATTTCGGCTAAGTTCGGTAAGAACCTTGACGAATTATTGGACATGATCTTATTACAATCTGAAGTCCTTGAATTAACGGCTAACCCTAAGCAAAATGCGGCTGGGTCTGTCTTGGAAGCCAGCCTTGACCGTGGGAAAGGATCAACTGCGACCTTGCTTGTTCAACAAGGGACGATGCATGTCGGTGATCCAATCGTTGTCGGCAATACCTATGGGAAAGTTCGGACAATGACCAACGACCATGGGAAGCGCATCAAAGAAGCCGTTCCTTCAACCCCAATTGAAATTACTGGGTTGAATGATGTGCCAGATGCTGGCGACCGTTTCGTTGTCTTTGATGATGAAAAGACAGCACGTGACGCCGGTGAACAACGGGCAAAACAAGCCTTAATGGAAGAACGTAAGCAGACGACGCATGTAACCTTGGATAACCTCTTTGATTCTATGAAGCAAGGGGAACTCAAGGAAGTTGACGTGATTATTAAGGCTGACGTTCAAGGTTCTGTTGAAGCCTTAGCTGGTAGCTTACGTAAAATCGACGTTGAAGGTGTTCGGGTCAACATTATCCATACGGCCGTTGGGGCAATCAACGAAAGTGACGTTGCCTTAGCCGAAGCAAGTAACGCCATCATCATCGGGTTCAACGTACGGCCAACGCCACAAGCCAAAGCCCAAGCTGACACAGACGATGTTGATATTCGTTTGCATCAAGTCATCTACAACGCTATCGATGAAATCGAGAGTGCGATGAAAGGGATGCTCGAACCGAAGTATGAAGAAGAAATCACTGGTCAAGCTGAAATTCGTGAAATCTACAAGGTTTCTAAGCTTGGAACTATCGGTGGTGGGATGGTCACTGATGGGGTCATCCACCGCGATTCCGGTGTTCGCGTCATTCGCGATGGTGTCGTGATTTATGACGGTAAGTTAGCTAGTTTACGGCGCTTCAAGGATGATGTGAAGGAAGTCAAGCAAGGCTTCGAACTTGGTCTTCGGGTCGAAGACTACAACGATATCAAAGTTAATGATGTCATTGAAGCTTACGTCATGAAGGAAGTTCCGATTGAATAACCTTTCAAAGGGGGATTAACCGATGGCACAACATTATCGTGTGGGTCGTCTAGAACAGGAAATCGAACGTGAAGTTAATGATATTTTATTGAAACGGGTTCGTGATCCACGGGTCGCAGGTGTGACGATTACTGGCGTCACAGTTACTGGTGACTTACAGCAGGCGACCATCTACTACAGTATTTTGTCCGATAAAGCATCCGATGGCGAGAAGACGGCAGCTGGTTTGTCTAAGGCAACTGGCCTGATTCGCAGCGAATTAGGGTCACGACTTAGCATCTACAAGACGCCGGAATTAACATTCGAACGGGATAACTCTGTTCAGTACGGTAGCCGGATCGATGAATTAATCAATAATTTAAAACGGCAAGACTAACCACTTGCCAAACCAAACGCCCTTGTCGCTATTGTGTGACGAGGGCGTTTTTTAGTACCCAATTAACGTATTGTGCCCGCTAATTTGGCGTGAATCATGATTAAAACGTGCCAATTGTTTGGTTTACTGTTCGTCAGCCGATGCACTCCCTAATCCGACTTCCGGGGCCGGCTGACAATTGCTGGAACGTAAGCCGACATCGATTTGAACTTACGCAGAAGACCACTGCGCAATTTCAAATACGAGTCTTATTCTAAGCCGGAAGAAGCCCACTTCCAGCTAAGAATAATTTGGCTACTGAGCATTGTCAGCCGGCCCCTCCAGTCGGGAACCCGCTCGAATGACAGATGAACAACCACCTATCTGGGTACAATTGACCACTGAATATTAGGAGACTGGTCCTTTATTCAAACGTTGAATTCGCGTCTATGATGATTTATAGCATCTAAATACTGATGAGATGATTTGAAGATTATCGATTCATTGGCAATTCGTCTTAAGATAGACGATTGAACTGAAACGTAGAATTACCTTTCAGTTTGTATTTAAGATTCGACCAATTCAATGTCTAGAGAAAATCTTGATAACGTAAAGTAAGACCGAGGATTTGACGATCCAAACGCAAGAGTGACGAGCCAGAAATCATCAGAAGTCACCCTTACCGTTAATCATTATTCTGACTGGTTACTAAGAATCAGCGATCAGTACATTAAAAATTGGGTCCGCACATGTCTGCCTTTCGAATGCCTGGAAGCCGGCATAGGAAGCATCCACCCCAGAAAGTTTACGATAACTCGCACTGTTTCCAGCGGACCTCAGCTGGCAGCACTTGAACTTAGAAAATAGCACGTTTTAATCATCGATAGTGCCAATTAGGACGTTGTACAATGCGTATTCAAACTGTTTCCAGCGAACCACAGTTGACAATATTTGAAACAAAATTCCAAATTAAAATGAAATTAGGGTTGACGAATCTAAATGAGAATGTTTTAATATAAACAATCAATGAAACGGAAAGGATAGATGATAATGACTCAATTCAACACGACTGCTTATTATTATGGCTTTGCTTATTTTAGGTAGCGCCCGTATTGGAACCTTAGATACGGACGGCACCTACGTTCGTGTCTAAGCAGAGTCAATTCATCTTGACCAGCTAGACACTGTGAGTCTAGCTGGAATAATAATCATCAATTGGAATTAAAATTTGATGAGCCAGCTAGATTATTCAATCTAGCTGGCCTTTTTTATTT
>NZ_JAGYGS010000037.1:0-29425 GCF_018991185.1 Lactiplantibacillus sp. 7.2.4 | reverse complement strand
TAAAAATATTGATGGTGAGTGCGTGTCTATTTCTCGTAAAAGTTGGTATAATTAGCGTGGAAACGTGATACGAGCGTGATTTGGAGGCGAAGGAATGCAAATGAAACGGTGGTTACGGGGACTCATCTGTGGGCTGGTGCTACTCGGTGGCTTGAACTGGGCGGTGACTGCTCAAGCGACGTCGCTTAAACATGAACGGGCGGCGGTCAAACGGCTGGTGAAGCGCAACTTACAGCCACTGGGCGGCCGGTGGTCAGTTAAAGTAACTCGTTTAGGCCAGAAACGGCGACTGACGGTGAGAACTGGTAATCAACGGGTGACACGGCAACGGTCTGCAAGCACGATCAAAGTCTTCGTGATGCTCACGATTTATCGGCAGGTGCAACAGAAAAAGTTGCGGCTAACGCAACAGGATCGGCGTGATTTGCAGTTGATGATTCACAATTCAGATAACGCCGCGGCGAATCGTTTGATCGACCGCGCCGGCGGGTTCAAACCAATCAATAAAACGATTAAGCAGTTCAAATTTCGGCACACGGTACTGCAACGACACATGTTAGATACGGCTGCACTTGAACAGGGTCGTGATAATTACACTTCAGTCGGTGACTTGACGCGTTTTTTGACCCGCGTTTACCGGCACAAATTGTTAGGCAAGACTTATGATAAGCAGATGCTGACGCTATTGCAGGGATGCCGTAACCACAGTAAGCTACCCGCCTTAGTCAAGCATGCGACTGTCTATAACAAGACCGGTGAGTATCCGGATAAGGGCGTTCAAAATGATGCGGCGATTTTTAAAACCAAGCATGGGACGTATAGTATCGTCGTTATGGCGCAAAATGGCCAACAAGAACAACAATATCAGGGCATGCAGCGCTTGGGCCGAGATGTCGTCAACTATCTGGACCACCATCGATAATTAGCGTATCAATTGGGTCTGAGTTATTATCGAGAACTAGTTGTTTCTATCAACTATAGCTGATAGCGGTACCATTTCGGCTTCATGAGGTACTGAAGTGCTAGAAATGGCGCTCACGAAACTTTAATCTTTAGTTGTGAAGGGGCGTCAATCGGCGAAAGTCGTGCTTCCAGCCCAGTCTCACGCATTTTTGCGCCGTTGTTGGGACTTGATTTTCACTAGCAAAATGCCTATTATTTAGTAAGTAATAAATTTTCGAATGGAGGAAATTATGTCAGAACAGTATTTTGATCCAAAGTTAAAAATTTTTGCTTTGAATTCAAATAAACCATTGGCAGAAAAAATCGCGGACGCCGTTGGGGTCAAGTTAGGTAAGACTTCGGTCGATCGCTTTAGTGATGGCGAAATTCGCATTAACATTGAGGAAAGTATCCGTGGTGATCAAGTTTACATCATTCAGTCAACTTCCGCTCCTGTTAATGATAATTTGATGGAATTATTGATTATGATTGACGCGCTCCGGCGGGCCAGTGCTAAGACCATTAACGTGGTTATTCCTTACTATGGGTACGCACGGCAAGACCGGAAGGCACGTTCTCGTGAACCAATTACCGCTAAGTTAGTTGCCAACATGCTGGAAACGGCCGGTGCAACCCGGATTTTAGCACTTGACTTGCATGCTGCTCAAATCCAAGGCTTCTTCGATATCCCATTGGACCATTTGATGGGTGCGCCACTGTTAGCTGACTACTTCCTGAACCACCACTTAGATGAGAATGCTGTGGTCGTTTCACCTGACCACGGTGGTGTGACTCGGGCACGTAAATTGGCTGAATTCCTGAAGGCTCCAATTGCCATTATCGACAAGCGGCGTCCACGGGCGAATGTTGCTGAAGTCATGAACATCATTGGTGATGTTAAGGGCAAACGGGCCATCATGATCGATGATATGATCGATACGGCCGGGACGATCACGTTAGGTGCACAGGCCTTAGTTGATGCTGGTGCAACGGAAGTTTACGCAAGTTGTACCCACCCCGTACTTTCGGGCCCAGCCATCGAACGGATCGAAAAGTCACCAATTAAGAAGTTAGTTGTGACTGACTCAATCGAATTGCCAGCTTCAAAACGCATCGACAAGATCGAAGAAGTTTCAGTTGGTCAATTAATGGGTCAAGCGATCAAGTTTATCCACGAAAATAAACCAGTTAGCCCATTATTTAAGAATCGGTTCCATAACGAAGAAAATTAATGCGTTAAATATAAATTGCTCTCTAAATAGTCGCTTCAAGAATGAATTGTTCTTGGAGCGACTATTTAGATTCTGAGGACTGTGGGCGGAAATGATGATTACGCGTTGTGTGCGGGTTAGTTGGTTTGCTGTTCGTCCGCATTGATCGCCCTAATTCGACTTCCGGAGCCGGCTGACAATTGCTGGAGCGCAGCCGACATCGATTTGAACTCACGCAGAAGACCGCTGCGCAATTTCAAATACGAGTCTTATTCTAAGCCGGAAGAACCTCACTTCCAGCTAAGAATAATTTGGCTACTGCGCATTGTCCGGCAGTCCGGACAGTCGGGAAGCCGTTCGAATGGCGGATGAACGCCCACCTAACCTTGGTGCAACTGACCACTGAACATTAGGAAATTGAGTCTTCAGGGAAAATTTAAATCAGAATTGATAATGCCTTATGTCAGTCAAATACTGAGAAGATTATTGGCTAGCTCAATTGGGTTTATAATTTACAGTTAGACGTAATGTTGCCATTTGAGTCTGATTCAAGACTTTGTAGTCGCAATTAACTAGAGAAAACTCTGGTGATGTCCAGTGAAACTAATGATACTTAGCATCAAAATATGCATATGATAGCTGGAAAATGATTAGAAACTCGGCTTAAATCTGTGTCCACTACGTTCCGGCCATTGCCCAGAATGCCTGGAGGCCGGCTTAGGACGCGTCTATCACAGAAGGTTTACGCTAATTCGCGTTGTTTCCAGCGGGCCTCAGCTGGTTGCTTTTGAACTCAAGACAACGATGCATGTTCACCACCTGTAAATAACTGGTAAGTTGGCGCAAAATGGGTACAATGGATAGATAGGGGGTGGTTGCCATGACACCATTTTATTGGGGCAGTTTAGCCTTCGTCAGTGCGCTGACGTTGCAATTGACGGACCGCCGTCACTGGTTGACCGGCCATTTATTTTTACTGACCATTATCGGTATTTTATTAAGCGCTTACAAGGAGTTTAGTGCCCAAGCCAGCCCCGCGTGGCAATTCATGCTAGTTGGGGCGAAGGTGTTGGCGTACACGCTCCTGCCAGTCGTGATTCTAATCGTGGCTATCAGTTTCGTGCGCTATAGTTACCGGCTGATTCGCAAGGAGGGCTGGGCGCTACATTACAGTTTGCTCGCAATCGTGGGGGTCATCCTGCTGTTAATGTTAGTGCTATCTGGTCTGAATTTTTGGCTGTGGCAAGTGCCGCGCGTCTGGCAGCTCTTGGGCTTAGCATTACTACTGACGGCGTATTTTGCCTTTAGCTTTATCGCCTATCTGGTCGCATGTGTGACGACTCGGATGGGACGGCGGCGTCAGATCGACCACATCATTGTTTTGGGCGCTGGCTTGATGCCCAATGGCCAACCGACTCGGACCTTAGCTTTCCGGTTGCAGGCTGCGGCTAAGTACTACCATGCGCAACGGAGCCGCTACCACCAGCCAATTACCATCGTCGTTTCTGGTGGTCAGGGAGATGATGAGGTGATGGCCGAAAGTACCGCGATGCGGCGCTACCTGGTCGCTGCGGGGATTCCGCGTGATGCGATTCAAGAGGAGAACCGGTCGACGTCCACGATTGAAAATCTGAAGTTTTCACACGCACTGCTCGTCCGCACTGATCCGTTTTATCGCGCGGTCATCGTTACGAGTGGCTATCACGTACTCAGGGCCAATATTTTTGCCCGTCAGCTCCACCTGAACTTGACGGGTATTGGGGCCCGGACGCCGCTATATTACTTGCCATTCGCGATGTTTCGGGAGTACCTGGCACTGATCGTCATGTATCGCTGGTCGAACCTTGCGATGGTACTGCTTTTAATGGCTGGTTACGTGCTGGCGTTAGTTCGGTTAGTTTAGTAATGCTCGACCTCAGAGCTTTGAAAAAAACGTCATCGCGATTAATGGTATAATGAGGGATGATAAAAAGGAGGGGTTTGCCGTGGATCATGCCTATCGATCGTCTTGGCCACTGATTGTGATGGTTCTGATTGGACTCATCACACTATCAGGCTGTGCCAAAAATACCGGAGGCGTAACCGCAAGTTCGGCCACGACCGCTACTAATAATAGTACAACGGCCGTTTTAACCAAAGCTGATCAGCAAATTTCGCAAACAAAAATCGCCGCTGCTCGGAAGACGTTAGCTAGTGCTGCTAATCCGAATGCGGCGGTCAAAAATCTCGCAACGGGCTTAAAGTATTATCAAGAAGCCGAAGAAGCGCTTGAAAATAACCAATTGAGTTTAGCTAAGGGCTATTTTGAGGCATTAAGTAGCTATGACGGCACCACTGATGCCAGCTTTATTGCTGCGCGTCAGAAGTTAGTCAAGCAGTATCAAGCTGTTAAGCAAGCTAATGGTTATTATAATGCCGCCCGCGATGATTTGAGTGTTCATGATTTGGCCACTGCGAAGGCCAATATTGATAAGCTGGATCGGGTCTCAGCCTCCCATCCGGTCATCAAAGAATTACAGAAGAAAGCTTTGGCAATGAAACAAGCCATTATGAATTATGAGGCGTCGCAATCAACGAGTTCCGGTAGTGAGAGTTCCACCGTTGTTAGTTCAAGTTCGTCGTCCAGTTCATCTGATTCAAATTCAGCAACGAGCAGTACGGACAGTACCAGCTCGTCTTCATCGACTGCCACGAGTTCGTCAGATAGTAGCACGTCGAGCAGTTCTTCGTCGACGTTAACGACTTCGGCCATCATCAAGCAATTTCAGGATGCCGCTGGGGTCACATTTGCTTCAGATACAGAGTTCAATATCACTAAGCAGACGAGTGATTATTACCAGATCACCGCAGTGTATGCCGCGGATGAGTCGTCTAGTTCGGCTTCTAAGACCGTCACTGACACGTATCGCTACTATCCTGATAGTGGTAACGTGACCAAGGAAGACAGTGCCAGCGGGACGTTTGAATAAAACGGTCTGGTGGGCCTGAATTGGTCATTCAACGACTTAAGCCTTAAGTCTTTGAATAACCAGGATTACCGGTGAGGTTCAGAATCTGGCACGAGTTGCTTAGTCACTAAAAATCGCTTCAAGAATTCAATCGAATTCTTGAAGCGATTTTTTTGAAGTCCTATTTTCAAACCGATAATTAGTTGCTCATCGCATCTGAGTATTGGACGTTAAACGCCTGCTAGACGCGTTCAACCGGGTGCTGTCAATTGGGTGGCGCGTTTCAAGCAGCTTGCCGAACATGCCGCTTGGCACCGATTACCCAGTTTATTCAGCCAACGCCCAAGTGCGAATCGCGTGCGCAACGCCGTCTTCCACGTTGGTCTTGGTTTCGTAGCGAGCGATTTGTTTGGCTTCATCAATGGCATTGCCCATCGCGACGCTGTGTGTGGCGTATTCGAGCATACTCAAATCATTTCCCTGGTCACCGATTGCCATGACTTCATCCGCGGTCAGGTGAAGGTGGTCTGCAAGCGTGCGTAAGGCATTTCCTTTGCTAGCTTCCGGATTCATGAATTCCAAGAAATAGGCTTCTGAGCGCACAATGGTAAATCGTTCTGAGAAGTCCGCGGGTAGTGCCTTGATGGCCGCATCCAGTAACGGTTGATGGTCAATGAACATGCACTTGACGATTGGTAAGTCTGGCCGCATTTCTTCAGGTGTCCGGTAGCGAATCGGCATATTGACGAGTGAGCTTTCACCGACCGTGTACGGGCTGATATTCCGGTTCGCCGTATAAATGTGGTCTTCACTTTCGACATGGCAATGCACATTGAGCTTGCGACTTAACGTCTCGATGTCAATGTAGTCATTGTGTGAAAGCGTCAGGCCAGTGATGATTTTACCAGGGATGGTTTGGACCATCGACCCGTTGAAAGTGATGACATAGTTGTGTTCACCAGCGATACCCAGTTGTTGTAGAAATGGGGTGACGCCGCTCAATGGTCGGCCGGTACAAATAACGACTTTGATGCCCTGAGCATTGGCGTCACGGACGGCTTGAATCGTCGCGGGATTGAGTTCGCTGTGTTCGTTGAGCAAGGTGCCGTCCATATCGATGGCAATAAGTTTAACTGACATGTACTGATTCCTCCAAAATTAGTGTGGAACGACCAGGCGATCGTTCAAAATGTATTGCTGAAATTCTTGATAAATGGGTTTAAATAAATCGCTGTCGGCGTTTTCACTGAGCATTTCTTTCGGGAAGAAGAAACGTTGGTCCCCCGAAACCTTGCCAGTGATTGCCCGGACCAGATCGCTGACGGTCGACAGTTCTAAGAGCGAGCCGTCCTTTTGCATCAGTTCAATTTGCGTCCGGGGTTTCTTCATCTTCGGATCGTAGGCGTCGTACGGCAAATCATAGCTGTCGTTGGTGTCCGTGTAGTAGTGGGCGTCAAATCCGGCTTGTTCGATCAAACGCTGTAAGTCCGGAATCAGCGGCTGCGTCGTGGTATCGACCCGTGCTGATTTTAGTGGCCGCCGATCTAGGAACCGGGTGGCGAGGTCGGCCAAGATTTGGTCGTGACTATCGCGCCAGTGACTGAAATAAGTGTTGAGGACACCGTCGTCTAAACGCAAGTAATCGTGTAGCGTAAAGTGATTGTTGAAGAACGGCAGTAACATGACCGGCGTCGCTTCAGCATCCGCCGCGTGACTTTGGTACAAGTCGTTGGCCCGCTCTAACAGCCGGTCTAAGATGACTTCCATTGACCGTGAGACCGGATGGAAATAGACTTGCATGTACATTTGAAAGCGGCTGACGATGTAGTCTTCGACGGCGTGCATACCTTCCATGGCGAACGTGATTCCGCCTGCGTAGGGCTTCATGACCCGCAGAATCCGTGTTAGGTCGAAATTACCATAGTTGGTCCCGGTAAAGTAGGAATCCCGCAGCAGGTAATCCATGCGGTCAGCGTCGATTTGACTTGAGATCATCTGAACGACCTGTGGATTCGGGTACGTTTTTTGGATAACGGCGGCGACTTGCGCAGGAAAATCTGGTGAGACTTGCCGCAAGACCTGATTGACTTCCGTTTCTGGCGAGGTGAGGATTTGTACCGTCAAAGCTTCATGGTCCGTGTGGAAGATGTGCTCGAAGGTGTGTGAATAGGGGCCGTGACCGATGTCATGTAACAAGGCTGCACACAGGGCAACGAGCCGTTCGTGGTCATCCCAGCCGCCATCACCAGGAGTGTGGGTCGGATAGTTGCGTTCAAAATTATCGCAGATTCGGCGCGTGATTTCGTAAACGCCGAGGCAATGACCAAAGCGAGAGTGTTCGGCGCCGTGGAAAGTTAGCGAAGTCGTTCCCAGTTGCTTGATGCGGCGCAGACGTTGGAACTCCGAAGTGTTGATCAAATCCAGAATAACTTGATGTTGGATATAAATATAATCATGGACGGGGTCCCGGAAAACTTTCTCCATGGGTAATAATTGTTGACGATAGGCCAAATTAATTCCTTCTTTCAGTCTTTCAATCTGCAGACTTGCGGTTGTTCGGACTTTCATTTTTTCAAGGCTTCAAGGTTTCAATGATGCAAGCGTTGTTGGCGGCGTTGCATTTGGCGATAGGCCTGACTTAAATGGGCTTGAAATTCCGGCTCCTCGGTCACGAGCGGGAGACTAGTTGAATCGACCGTGCCGTCCTGGGCGAGTACATGAACAAATTGGGCCTGAGCTTGTTTGACCGTGTACGTGGGATCGAGTTGTTCCGCGACCGTCGTCATGACATTCGGGTCGACGGTAGGAAAACGGGAATCTGACTTGCCGGCCAGACTAAGCTGATAAAATTGCTGAATCAGTTGGCTGCGCGCGGTCTGATTGCCGTTGATGCTGACGTATAGCATGATGACTAGCGCATCGGCTGTTCGGCGTTGTGACATGCCAGCGATTTTACGGCCAGCAACGCTCAAGTCGTAATCGCCAGGACAATAGGATTGGGTGATTTCGCCGGTATCAATCTTGAGTGTCGGCCAGACTGCCCGCACGTAATCGACCATTAGTTGATAAGCTTCGGTAATCGAATAGCGGTCGCGTTCGGCGGGAAGCAACAGTGACACGTTCAGGACGCCGGGATCGGCCACGACGGCTAAGCCCCCGGAGTTACGCAGCATCACCTGATACCCAGCCTGGCGCAAGTAGGCGAGTCCAGCCGGTAATTGTGGCAAACGTTGGTCTAGTAAGCCGAGAATCACGGTTGGCTGCAGTTGCCAGAAGTGGACGATTGGCTGCTGTCGATTGGCGGTCAGCCAAAGTAAGGCGTTCGTATACGCAAAACTATCGAGCATCGCTGCCGGTTCATAGTTTTGACTCAAAGTTGCAATGGTTGGTTCTGTCACAAAGGTCACCCCGTTAGTCGCTATTACCAAGCAATGGGTGGCTGAATCGCCATCATTGCCCGTATCACTATTAATTATACTAGAAATGCAAAGCGGTTGCATTGGGACGGTCCAATTGTTTTAGCTGATGACGGCTGGCGGGACCCCAGTACCCGGAGTTTGAGAGGCGTAACCCACGGGATGGCAGTCCGTTGAGGTGGTCATTGGGTGGATAAGGCGCTGAACCGTGGGCAGGATTTCTTAGGTTAATTCTTAGTTATTTCGGTGCGAATGGCTTATAATTGAACAGGAAGTTTTAGGATATAAAGGGACGATAACACGGTGATCCGCGACGGGCGCTTCAGCGTGTCATTTCAATTAAATAACGGGAGGTCCAAGTATGGATGATTTAACAACTGGCGTTCCAGTCGCCATTCATTTGGAGACGCGGGCGCGCCAAGATGGTGAGACGGCCAACTATGCGTTAGATGTTGATGGTCAACTGGTTCAAATGGGCGGCGCGTTTTATTTGCGCTACAAGGAAGTCAATGATGACGAGCCTGATCCGATTCCAGTGACCATCAAATTAGCGACGAATGGTGACGTGGTCTTAACTCGCAGTGCTGAGAATCGCTTGCGGTTACATTTTTCGAATGGCAAACGGGTGCGGGCCCACTACCAGACACCGATGGGTATGCTACCAGTTGAGACCGTGACGCCGATGTTACGGGTTCGGCTACGTGAGCGTCCGTTTTCTGGTGAAGTGAATGTGGATTACGATTTATACGCCGGGGAACAACTACTTGGTAACTACAAGTTGCGATTGCAATTCACGGCTTAATTTGGTATGATGTACTATAAACTGTGGAAAGGACGTGCACCAGTTTGGAACTAAAACAATTTGATGGACAAAAAAAGTCCGAATTATCTTTAATCGAGGTTGCTCACGCAATCTTATCACAACATGGTGATGTGATGGCTTTTGCCGATTTGACCAACGCTGTGCAATCATATTTAGGTAAAAGCGACGAAGAAATTCGGGAGCGTTTATCACAATTTTATACCGATCTTAATATCGATGGTAGTTTCATTTCGCTCGGTGACAATATGTGGGGCCTGCGTGCATGGTACCCATTTGAATCCATTGACGAAGCTGTTATCCATACGGATGATGACGAGGATGAAGATCGGCCAAAGCGCAAGAAGCGTAAGAAGGTCAACGCCTTCTTGGCTGACGCCGGGGATGATGACGATGTGATCGATTATGATGACGACGATCCCGAAGATGACGACAATTATGATGACGATGATGATCAGGACGACGATGACGATGATTCAGCAAGCAGCAAGTATGATGAACTTGCTGGGGTTGATGACACGGATGACGACGTTGCTGATGAGACATTGCCAGATGGCATCGAAGGTCAATTATCAGAGTTAAATGACGATGATGATGACGACTACGATGACGAGGATGAAGACGAATCCAAATAAGCTTTTCAGGATTTTTCCTTGACGAAAGGTGAATCTCCTTGTATTATCTTATTTGGGCTCTCTGGTAGAAATACCTGAGACAAACGATCGGATTAAGCTCCCTATTTCTGTTTGAAATAGGGAGCTTTCTTTATTTATACCACCCCACGAAATAAATCTTTAAGGAGTTATCACATGACCAAATATATTTTTGTAACTGGTGGCGTTGTGTCATCCATTGGTAAAGGTATCGTCGCTGCTTCGTTAGGGCGTTTATTAAAGAACCGGGGCTTGAAGGTCACGATTCAAAAGTTTGATCCCTATATCAACGTTGATCCTGGTACGATGAGTCCTTATCAACACGGTGAAGTCTTCGTGACCGATGATGGGACCGAAACTGACTTAGACCTTGGACATTACGAACGATTTATTGATATTAATCTTAATAAATACTCAAATGTCACGACCGGTAAGATTTATTCTGAAGTTCTTCAAAAGGAACGGCGGGGCGACTATTTAGGGGCAACGGTACAAGTCATTCCACATATTACGAATGCCATTAAGGAAAAAATCATGCGGGCTGGTACGACGACGGATTCCGATATCGTGATTACTGAAATCGGTGGGACGGTCGGTGATATCGAATCCTTGCCATTTATCGAAGCATTACGGCAGATGAAGAGCGACCTGGGCTCTGACAACGTCTTCTACATTCACACGACGCTGATTCCATATTTACGAGCAGCTGGTGAAATGAAGACGAAGCCAACGCAACATTCTGTTAAGGAATTGCGGAGCTACGGGATTCAACCAAACATGCTGGTCGTGCGGACGGAACAACCAATCACCCGCGAAATGCGGAACAAGATTGCGTCCTTCTGTGACGTTGAACCGGAAGCAGTCATCGAATCCTTAGACGTGAAGACGATTTATTCGATTCCTTTGAATGTGCAGAAGCAAAATATGGATCAAATCGTCTTAGACCATTTTGGCGTACAAGCACCAAAGGCCGACATGAGCGACTGGGTCGAATTAGAACACCACGTTCAAAACTTATCACGGACGATCAAAATCGCGTTGGTCGGGAAGTATGTGGCCTTACAAGATGCTTACATCTCAGTGACTGAAGCTTTGAAGCATGCGGGATATACGGATGACGCTGACATTGATTTGAAGAAGATCTCAGCTGAAGACGTCACACCTGACAACGTCGAAGAATTATTAGGCGATGCGGATGGAATTTTAGTTCCTGGTGGTTTCGGTGATCGTGGGATTGAAGGTAAGATTACGGCCATCAAGTACGCCCGTGAAAACGACGTACCATTCTTAGGGATCTGCCTGGGAATGCAAATGGCCAGTGTTGAATTTGCCCGCAACGTCCTTGGCTTGAAAGACGCGAACTCCGCTGAAATCGATCCAAACACGCCAGATAACATTATTGATTTAATGGCAGACCAAGAAGACGTTGAAGACATGGGTGGGACCCAACGTTTGGGCGCTTATCCTTGCAAGTTGAAGCCTGGTACCGTCGCAGCCAAGGCTTACCATAACGAAGAAGTCGTCATGGAACGGCATCGTCACCGTTATGAATTCAACAACAAGTATCGTGAAGCGATGGCTGCTAAGGGCATGGTCTTCTCTGGGACTTCGCCTGACAACCGTCTCGTAGAAGTGATTGAATTACCAGACAAGCGCTTCTTCGTTGCCTCACAATACCATCCTGAATTCTTATCACGTCCTAACCGTCCGGAAGGGTTATTCAAGGCATTCATCGATGCTGCTAACCAGACTGGTAAGGTTAAGGCATAAATTCGAAATATAAGTGTTGTCAAAAACGCGTACTAGCTGGAATGGCTGGTACGCGTTTTTGCGTGGTTGGGGGGTGCTTGGAATATTAAAGTGCCAACAATGCGGTAGCGGCTTGGCTATCAGTAATCAAGACATTGGCATAGCCACCCATTAAGGCACCGTGAATGGATGGCACTTTCCGACTAGAGCCCGCTACCAGGATCGCGTATTTTTTATGTTTGAGTGCTTCCAACTGAATCCCGACAGTACGCGCATTGATTGCGGAGTCAGCAATGGTCCCATCTTTGGTAATAAACCGAGAGACGATATCACCAACAGAAGAAGATTGAAGTCGTTTGATTTCTGTAGCGTTTAGGTAGCCTAGATTGAATAACATCGCATCCGAGCGCACGGTCCCGCTAGTAAATAGGGCAATATTAGTAGCTTCGCCGGCTTTGATGATTTGGGAAATAAACCGATCGTCGAGGACGATTTTTTTAGTGACGGGGTCATCAAAAATTACTGGCAGCGGTAGCGTCACTGCATTGGTATGATAGGCCGCGCTGAATTTGGTAACGATGTCGTTGGCGAAGTTGTTCATATCAGAGGCAGCGACACTTCCCTTTAATTGAACGATACGGACGTCGTTACGGGTACTAATATGCAAATGATCGGCAACCGCTTTGATGGTCTTCCCCCAGCTAATCCCGATGGAATCATGGTCTTGTACGATGGTCTGCAGATAATCAGCAGTCAGTTCTCCGAGTTTTTCGTTGATGAGGTGACTGTCATTGCTGGCATCAAAACTAATCAGGACCTTTTTTAAATGATACTTTTGTTCCAACTGTTGCGCTAAAGTCCCTAAGTCTTTCAATGGATCGGCAATTTCAATCTTAACCAGGCCAGTATCTTTGGCATAACTTAGGAGTCTTGAAATTGTCGGTCGAGAAATTTGGAGTTGCTTGCCAATGTCACTTTGGCTTAGGCCATCCTCATAGTAGAGATGGCAGACCTTCAAGGCGAGTTTTACCTTATCTTGATTGATTGCTTTTTCCATATTCTGACTTCCAATCTGTGAATAACACTTTAATTGTATTCGTTAGTTTATGATTAATTATTTTTGAAATCATATCGGTTTATCCAGCTACTAATAAGTTGATCAAACAAACCGTTTTCTAGCAGATAAAGGCGATAATAGTGCGGGTATCTGGTCAGCTGAACCTGAATCTGATTGCTGAACAGCCCGCTATGGATAGCCCGTTTCAGTATAGCATAAACGTCAGATTGAACAAAATTTCAAATATCGTGTTTGCAAATGTTCAATCCATGATATACTGGGGTTGTTGAAAAAGAAAGGGGTTTCATTAATCATGAAATTGAATCGTTATTTAGATCACACGTTATTAAAACCGGAAGCGACTGAGCAACAAATTGATCAGGTTGTACGCGAGGCACTCGAAAATCATTTTTATTCAGTCATGGTCAATCCATACTGGGTCAAGCACGTCCATGCGCAACTTGCTGGTTCGGATGTTGCGACTGCATGCGTGATTGGTTTCCCACTGGGTGCGAATACAACCGCCATTAAAGTTGCGGAAGCTAAGCAAGCGATTGCTGACGGTGTAGATGAGCTGGATATGGTGATTAATATCGGCGAATTGAAGGGCGGCCACTATGATGCCGTTCAACAAGATATTGAAAGTGTGGTAACAGCTGGGCATGCGGCTGATAAGGTGGTCAAAGTCATTATTGAAACGGCGTTGTTGACGGACGGGGAAATCGTTAAGGCTAGTGAAATCGTTGCGGATGCACACGCTGATTTTGTGAAGACGTCGACTGGGTTTTCAACCCGGGGTGCTTCGGTTCATGACGTCAGTTTGATGAAGGGTGCCGTTCAGGATCGAATCGGAGTCAAAGCATCTGGGGGAATCCATACGCGTGATGAAGCGTTAGCGATGATTGATGCTGGAGCGACGCGCCTCGGTGTATCAGCAAGTATGGCAATTATTGGTAAGTAGTGATGATTGAATGGTGACGGTACCATTTAAGTATAAAAGAAAGCGCTAACATCAAGGAGGGGAACCATGCAAAAGTTATTTCGGGGTGTGATTAAGCTATCAGCCCATGAGCAAGACGATAGTTATTTGGATAAAACACCGATTTTCCAGTTCATGTTACTGTCATTGCTCATTCCTTTGTGGGCTGCGGCAGCCAGCTTAAATAACATTTTAATTACGCAATTTAAGACCATTTTTGAACTGAATAATGCGACGAGTGCCTTAGTCAACAGTGCATTTTATCTGGGCTATTTCGTCATTGCGATTCCAGCTAGTCGGGTCATCAAAAAGACGTCGTATAAGTTAGCGATTGTAATTGGACTGAGCCTATTTACGATTGGCTGCTTGCTCTTCTTCCCAGCATCTCACTTAGCCACATACGGGGTGTTCTTAATTGCATTATTTGCCATTGCATGTGGACTCAGTTTTCTAGAGACGAGTGCGAATACGTTCAGTACGTTGATGGGACCTAAGTCAGCCTCAACCGTTCGACTAAATATTTCACAAATCTTTTATCCAATCGGTGCGGTCGTTGGGATTTTGCTGGGTAAGTATTTGATTTTCAACGATGGTGCCAGCCTGGCAACGACCATGGCTAAAATGCATGGTGCCGCTCGGTTAGCCTATGGACAGCGGATGTTACAGCAGACACTGCTCCCATATAAATATCTGATTGTGGTGTTACTAGTTGCAATCTTTATCTTTGTTTTGACACAGTTCCCAAGTGGCAAGCCTAAGCAGCGTCCAGATCAAGTAGCTGCAAAATCAGCCGGTGTCGGTGAAACGCTACGTTATCTGATTCATAATAAGGACTTTATGAAGGGGATTGGTACGGAGTTCGTCTATATGGGCATGCAGACGGCGGTCTGGGCATACACGATCAACTTGGCGATGAGTTTTAGTAATCGTATCAATGAGCGCGATGCTTCGACCTTTATGATTTATACCTATATTGCGTTCTTCTGTGGCAAGCTACTAGCGACCGCGTTAATGAAACGGTTTGCAACGTCGCAAGTCCTATTTGGATTTTCAGTCGTGGGAGTCCTCGCATTGGGTTATGTCACCTTTGTCCCTAATGAATCAGCGGTCTATCTGACGATTTTGGCGAGTGGCTTGTTCGGTCCAGGATGGCCAACGATTTATTCACAAACGCTGGATACGGTTACTGATAAACGCTACACGGAAACTGCGGGCGCAATCGTCGTCATGTCGATTATTGGTGGTGCCGTGACGCCGCTGATTCAAGGCTTGATTGCCGATATGACGGGTTCTGTATCGTTGTCATTCATTATCGATGTTATTAGTTTTGCAATTGTAGGTAGTTATGCACTTGGTTACTACAAGCGGCATCAAGCGGCGAGCGAAGTCACACATATGGAGGAGCTATCATGAAAACAATTAAGTTATCGCATCAAATGTTCAGTCAATCAGAGTTTGAACTCTATCAAGATGATAATTTCAGCGCTAAAACATTTCTATATCCATCTGGAGTAGAAGGCCTGCGACTGACGAATCAGCGTGGTGAACTAGTTGTGCTGCCATTCATGGGATTGATTATCTGGGATGCAGTCTTTGACGGGATTTCCTTGAAAATGAAAGATATGTTCTCCCAACCATTGCCGGGCAAAGGAATCGCCGACACGTATGGCTGCTTCCAGTTTACGTCCGGATTGCTAGGGAATGGAACGCCTGCACCTGAAGATGATTATCAGTTACACGGCGAATTTCCAACCAGTAAGATGGCCCACGCCTATTTGACGATAGGTGAAGATACGTTGACGATTCACGCAGATTTTGAATACGTCAAAGGTTTCGGCGATCATTATTTAAGTGAACCTTCTGTTATGATGCGCGCAAATTCTGGTTTATTTGACATTAACCTAGATGTGACGAACTTGTCGCATGCACAGGCGATGCCGCTTCAGTATATGTGTCATATGAATTATGCCTACGCTAAGAATGCCCATATTGAACAGAATTTACCGGACGAAGCATTTGAACTCCGGCAAACGGTTCCAGCGCACGTCCATCCAACTGATGCATGGTTGGCCTATAACGACCAGCTAAAAGCTTCCGGAGAATTGATCAATGATTTAACGGATGAAGCGCATTATGATCCTGAAATTGTGTTCTTCTCTCGCGACTTAACGCAGTATACCGATGAAGCCGAATTTAGAATGCATTTGGATGACTCACATAACTTTTTAACTAAGTTTAAGACTGAACAGTTTCCAATTGTGACGCGGTGGTTACTCTACAACGCGGACCAACAAGTTGCCGCGTTTGCCTTACCAGGAACTAGTACACCAGAAGGCAAAGCGGCTGCGACCAAAGCTGGAACGCTAATTATGTTGGAACCACAAGCAAAACGCCACTTTAGTGTGACGACCGGATTAGAAAAGTAGGGGGACGATAATATGGCAGATGTTACAGTAATTGGCTCTAATATGATTGATTTGACAACTTATATTGGACGGATGCCTGTCGAAGGCGAAACAATCGAGGCACCAGAATTCAACATTGGCTACGGTGGTAAGGGTGCTAATCAAGCTATCGCGGCGGCACGCCTGGGTTCAGATGTTAATTTTATTACGATGGTTGGTAATGATGGCTTTGGCCAAGAACAACTCGCTAATTATCAAAAAAATGGTATTCGCACGGATGGCATTGGCATTGGTCACCAAAATAGTGGGGTTGCCCCGATTTTCGTAGATCCAAGCAGTGATAACCGGATTTTGATTATCAAGGGAGCTAACAAGGAATTGACTCCCGCTGTCTTAGATGAAAAACAGGCGCTAATCAAGAATAGTAAACTAATTGTGTTGCAACAGGAAATTTCACTAGAGACTAATTATCACGCCATTGATTTAGCCCAACAGTTCGGGGTACCGGTGCTTCTCAACCCGGCTCCTGCTAACGAGGACTTGAATATCGACTATGTCTCGAAGGTTGCGTTCTTTACGCCTAATGAAACGGAATTGGCGACGCTAACTGGGTTACCAACAACTAACCTAGATGAGATCAAGGTCGCGGCGCGTGATTTGATTAGTCGTGGCGTTGAAAACCTGATTATTACGTTGGGGCATAAGGGCGCGCTCTGGGTTACTGAAAACCATGCCGAAATCGTCCCAGGAATGAAGGTCAAAGCGATTGATACGACTGGCGCTGGGGATTCGTTTATTGGTAGTTTTGCCCATTACTTTGCACAAGGTGAAGCCATCCCCGATGCATTAAAACATGCGAACCAGTATGCAGCCATGACAGTAATGAAAAAGGGAACCCAAAAGTCATATCCGACAGCGGCAGAACTTTCAGATTTATTAGCTGCTGCAGTGGATTAGATGAATTGCAAGTGTTGCCATTATCTGACTAAAACTCAGATGATTGGAACGCTTGCTTTCGTCTGTTCGTGAAAGAATTGGCTATAAAAATCCTCAGAAGCCGTAACTGGCATTGTGCTGATAATAGTGGCTATACGCGTGGCGTTAGTTAGCCTTTAGCATTAAATGTGATTAAAGAGTACCAATGAGTTGGCTGATTGTTCGTCTACCAATGGCTGTCCTGTACTGACTTCCGGGTCTGGGAGCCGTTCTAATGGCATGGTCATCTATCTGGGGATAATTGACCAGTGGATATTAGAAAACCACTCCTTGATACAACCTTCTAATCAGCATAGAGAATGATTGACGGCTTCTTCGATACTGAGAAGACGGTCTGAAGATTATAGACTAGTTTCGATGGCAACTATTTGTGAAATTAGTCTATCGAATTGCCTTGTGGTTAGCGTTTGAAATTTTCCCGTCTCGAGTAACTAGAGAAGATTCATGCAACGGCCTGGAATGTGGGTGTTTTGCCAACCCGAGTATGACAGCGTGGAGCGTGTCGGAGGCCAGTCATACAGTTAGCTGTCAAAACAACTGTTTGCTAAGAATCAACGGCTAATCCATCAAAAAGTTGGGTCCGCACATATCACTGCAATTTTACGCGAACTCGCTTTGTTTCCAGCGGGTCTCAGCTGGCTGCCTTTGAACTTGAATGCCAAGCCAAAAGCAAAAGAATTAAAACCACAATAAATGATTATCTCAATAATAGAAAAACAAAATGATGATAAAAAGCTATTGACAATGATTCAAGTGAGGGTTAAATTATAGGTGTGAAATGAAAGCGCAAACATAATGGGCTAGTAGTTCGTTTGGTTATTCAGAGAGCCAATGGGTGCTGAAAGTTGGTTAACCGGACGGGTGAATCCGCCATTTAGCGTTTGACCTCGTTTTTAAGAGGTCGCGGTGAGACGATATACTCGTAGAGCAGTAAGTTGGGTGGTACCACGTTGGTAATAACGTCCCATAGTCTTTTTGATGAGACTATGGGGCGTTTTAATTTTAAGGAGGTTTTCCGTATGTTAAATCCAGAGTTTGTTCGTAATAACCCAGAACTGGTTAAGGCTAAGCTCCAGACTCGAAAGGTTGATCCAGCTGAGGTTGATGAATATCTACAGCTAGATCAACAAAACCGCGATGCGATTACTAAGGTTGAAGGTTTGAAGAAACAAAAGAATCAATTGACGGAACAAATTGGGCAAAGTGATCCGCAGTCGGAAGCGGGTCAAGCGCTGATTCAACAAGTCAAGCAATTGAATGGGGACATTAAGAGTACTGAAGCGGCCCAAACAGAAGTCAATGACCGCTTGCATTACTTAGCCATCCGCTTCCCAAACTTGCCCGCTGACGATGTACCAGTTGGTCCGGATGAAAATAGCAATGTTGAAATGCGTAAACACGGTGAGATTCCAACTTTCGATTTTAAACCCAAAGCGCATTGGGAATTAGGCGAAAGTTTAGGAATTCTAGACTTTGACCGGGCTGCGAAAGTTTCGGGTGCACGCTTTGTGTACTATAAAGATGCCGGCGCACTCCTAGAACGGGCCGTTTATAGCTTTATGCTAGATCTGCATACGCAAAAGCAAGGCTATCATGAGATTATCCCGCCATACCTGGTGAACGCACAGACGATGTATGGGACTGGGCAATTTCCTAAGTTCAAGGAAGATGTCTACACGGTGGGATCTTCTGGAATGACACTGATTCCAACCGCTGAAGTCCCGCTCACGAACTACTATGCCAATGAAATCTTATCTGAGGATCAGCTCCCAACCTACTTTACCGCGATGACGCCATGTTATCGGTCTGAAGCCGGGAGCGCAGGTCGGGATACGCGTGGCTTGATTCGTATGCACCAATTTCACAAAGTTGAGATGGTGAAGTACTGTAAGCCTGAAAATTCATACGATGAACTCGAAAAATTAACTGATAATGCTGAAGAAGTCTTACGTGAATTGGGACTGGCCTATCACGTCATCAAGCTTTCAACGGGTGATACTGGTTTTTCATCAGCGAAGACCTACGATGTTGAAGTGTGGATGCCGGAACAGGGTGTTTATCGGGAAATCAGCTCATGTTCTAACTGCTTAGATTTCCAAGCACGGCGCGCGATGATTCGGTACCGGAAAGCTGATGGGACGGTCGATTACGTCCACACGCTGAATGGTTCGGGGCTTGCAGTGGGCCGGACTGTAGCGGCAATTTTGGAAAACTACCAACAAGCGGATGGTACGGTTAAGATCCCTAAGGTGCTCCAATCTTACATGCATGGCATGACAGAGATAAAATAAAATTATTATGAGAATAAATTATTATTCAAATAATCCAGTTGAATGTTAAACTTAATATCACTAGGATTGAGATGGATACAGGCTAGATCTGTTATGCTAATCTCAATCCTTTTTAATTTGATATCAATAATATTTAATCTTGCTAATTAGACTCACATGAACGATAATTGTCACCGTGATAATATTTTCTCGTGAAGAAAGGGTTTTCACAGCTCTAAAGTGATATTTATCACAAAGCACCGTTTTACGGCGAGTTGCGGCGTTAAATCTAATAGGAGGGTTTATTCATGCAGGTTATGTTTGGACATTCTCTGGTGTGACCAGAACAACGTTATGAAAAGGAGACTTAAAAATGACAAATATATTTAAGGGTTGGCGAAAAAATGATATTTTTTGGATGCTGAGTCTGTTCGGTACCGCGATTGGGGCGGGCGTGTTATTCTTACCTATCGGGGTTGGTACAGCAGGTATTCTGGGTGTCATCATGATACTTATTTTGGCTTTGCCGACTACGTTTTTCGCTCACAGGGGTCTGAGCCGGTTTGTTCTGTCAGCGAAAAATGATGGCGATGACATTACTGATGTTGTTGAACAACATTTTGGCTTTAAGATTGGATTGCTTTTTACCATTATTTATTTCTTCTCCATTTATCCGATCTTATTAGTTTATTCCGTTTCTATTACGAATACGGTATCGAAATTTATGACCGACCAGATGCACATGCAAACACCACCTCGTTGGTTGTTGTCACTAGTACTCGTTGGGATTCTTATCGGGATTGCGCGCTTTGGGACGTCTTTGATTACTAAAGTGATGAGTGGCCTGGCCTTTCCGTTTATTATTGTAATTGTTCTGTTTTCCTTCTATCTGATTCCACATTGGAATGGCGCCATTCTTTCAACGTTTTCCAGTTCTGTCTCTGGCGGACATTTGGTTGGGACGTTAGGAAATCTGTGGTTACTGATTCCTGTCATGATCTTTTCATTTAACCATTCCCCAATCATCTCTTCGTTTTCCGTTGCTGAACGTAAAGAATACAGTGGGGACGGTAAGGATAAAGTCGATAAAAAGATTTCCAAAATTCTATTGTCGGCCGAAACCTTGATGGTCGTGGTTGCAATGTTCTTTGTCATTAGTTGTACACTGGCGTTGACGCCAGACCAAATCGTTGAAGCTAAAAATGAAAATGTCTCGATTCTGGACTACGTTGCGACTGCTTTTAATAGTCCAATTATCAAATATGTTTCTCCCGTAATTGCCTTTATTGCGATCGCCAAGTCCTTTTTAGGCCATTATCTCGGAACGAGTGAAGGCTTACGTGGGATTATCCGCAAGATGGAAGAAAAATCCGACAAGACGCTTCCGAGTCGAACCGTTTCAGCAATTGTTGATATCGTTCTGTTACTAAGTGCCTGGCTCGTTGCTTGGATCAACCCATCCATTATGGGAATGATTGAAACCATCATTGGACCAATCATTGCGTTTATCCTGTTCTTGATGCCAATGTATGCGATTCATAAGAGTCCTAAGTTACAGCAATATGCCGGCAAACACAGTAATGTCTTTGTTGTGGTCATTGGCTTGATCGCAGTTAGTGGTATCCTGTTCAATATCATCAAATTGTTCGTTTAGTAATCTGACCAAAATACGGGCTAAATTCAGATTGGTTAATATTATTGAAGCCAGTTTTTGTCACCAATCTCGGTGCTAGTGCTCGTAACGAGAGGCTCATGACGGTGTTGGGGGTTCCGTGAGACACGCGAATCGAATGGCCATATCGACGGCTGGATTAATCATAACGGCGGGATTAACCCAGAAATGAAAGCTTTGATGGCAGCGGCTTGGTGCTTTCTCATCAGGATAATTTTGGTGCTTGCTTGTGCCGTAACTGTAAGCTTCATCAAGTTTCAAAACGGTGCACTGACGATGAAGGCGCAGCGAAGCGCTAGTTGCCCGTGCCAAAGCTTAATTTGACGTGATGATTCAACTAGGAGGATGACTAAAATGACGGTGAACTACAAGAGTGTTTTTGATATTATTGGTCCGATTATGATTGGCCCATCCAGTTCGCATACGGCGGGGGCTTGTGCGATCGGTCGAGCAGCAAATAGCATTTTTAAGGAGAAACCGACAGATATCGTAATTCATTACTATGAATCCTTTGCCCAAACTCACAAGGGCCATGGAACGGATTATGCGATTATTAGCGGAATTCTGGGCTTTGATCCGGACGACAGCCGGGTACCGTATGCCATTGGCTTAGCGCGAGACCAGGGGATGAATATTACGTTTATTGAAGAGCCTGGCGACAGTCCCATCAATCACCCGAACACCGCCATCATTGACTTAAAGAATGATGATAAACAGGTAACGGTCGCCGGATGTTCGATTGGCGGTGGGACGATTGAAATTCGTGAGATTAAGATGGATGGTTTTGATGTCAAACCGAAAGGCCCGCTGCCAATTTTATTAGTTCAGGGCGGCGAGAATGACCATCAACATGTCACCAAACAGTTGGCTGACTTGACTAAAGTGAATGACCAACGGCACTATAAGACGGACCGCGGCAATTTATACGAATACGACTTGGATCGCCGCCTCAAGCAGGATGAAATCAAGAAACTAACGCAGGAACACGCGAACTTAGTTTACTTATAATCGGGGAGGTTAATGATCATGTATATGAGCGTAGCGGAACTAGTTACAGCGGCCCAAGAAACGAAGAAGCCAATCTATGAATTAATGATTGAACAAGAGATGGCAACCTCACAGGTGAGTCGCGAAGAAATCTGGCACACGATGGGCCGGAATCTAGATGTCATGGAAGCTGCCGTTAATAAAGGCGCTGCCGGTGATGGGGTCTACTCGACGACTGGTTTAACCGGTGGTGAAGCGGTGCTGTTGAAGAAGTATCGCCAAAAAGGGCACACCTTATCTGGTGATACGATGATGCAAGCTGTTCAAAACGCCATTTCAACCAATGAAGTTAACGCCTCGATGGGTGTGGTTTGTGCGACCCCCACGGCTGGATCGACGGGGACGTTGCCAGGTGTGATCTTTACGTTGAAGGACCGCATGAACTTGAATCGTGATCAGATGATTCAATTCCTATTTACAGCTGGGGCCTTTGGCATGGTGATTGCGAATAATGCCGGGATTGCTGGTGCGACTGGTGGTTGCCAAGCCGAAGTGGGTAGTGCGTCTGCGATGGGTGCGGCCGCAGCGGTCGAATTGGCTGGCGGCACACCCGAACAAAGTGCAGAGGCTTTGGCGATGGCAATCAGCAACTTGCTAGGCTTAGTCTGTGATCCCGTTGCTGGACTCGTTGAATTGCCTTGCGTTAAACGGAATGCGATCGGGGTCGGGAATGCCTTGATTGCGGCCGATATGGCGCTAGCCGGATGCACGAACAAAATTCCGGCGGATGAAGTCATTGCGGCTATGGATAAAGTCGGTAAGGGCTTGCCAAAAGCACTACGGGAGACTGGTTTGGGTGGCTTAGCGGCGACACCAACTGGTATTCGGATGAAAGAAAAGATTTTTGGCCGCTCGACTAATTCACAAGTTCATGCATAAAAGTTTCGTGGAAAGATGATGAGCTGACGACAAACGCTATCATCTTTTTTATTTCGATATTGATATGGTGACGTGTATTAACGTTTTATCAGTGTGATAAAATAATATTAAGTTATAATGTTGACAAAAAATAGTGAGGTGGGTGCCGTTATGCAAAAACCATTAACAGCTGAGCAAGAATATGTCCGCGAATTTATTCCGTTCGTTGATTTTTTAGCTGATATCTTAGGCCCAAGTAGTGAAGTTGTCTTGAACGATTTGATGGATTTGAATCACTCCGTTGTGGCGATTCGCAATTCTCACATCTCGCATCGACAAGTTGGTGACCCCGCAACGGACCTAGCGCTGCGAACGATGAAAGCCGGCAAAGCTGAAAAACGAGACTATCTGGCTAATTATAAGGGCGTTTCACAAGGTAAGCACTCACTGCGTTCATCGACTTATTTTTTGCGGTTGGATGGCGAAATTGTTGGGATGATTTGCATCAATACGGATGACAGTGTCTTAGACGACCTGCAAGAACAAGTGTTGAAGGTGATGGCAAGTTACAAACACTTAAATACGCCGACGATTCATCAACCTAAGGGCGCCCCAGCGACCGAGACGGCCCACGACACACCGGTAGCGCCAGAGCATCTGACGACTTCTATCACAGATTTGGCCCGCGAAGTGACACAGGCGGTCTGTGCCAAGTATGGCGTTTCCGTAGAATATTTAAAGCAAAACGAAAAGCTAGAAATTGTTCGTAGCTTGTATCACCAAGGCTACTTCCTGTTGAAAGATTCGGTTAGCGAGGCGGCTAAAGTCCTCAAAGTGTCTGACCCGAGTGTTTATCGTTATTTACAGACCGTCAAGGATGAGGATTTACAGTAGAATTGAACGGCATAATTGTAAGCGATTCATTACGGGTGGATTAAACTAAGCCTCCTGATGTGATTGGATTTACGGGTTGATGGCAAAGCTTTGAAGGCCAAAATTTTCAAGTAACTAGGTCGGCGTTATTAAGATACGAATCGTCATAATCAGTTAAAATGCATCAGCTAACACGTTATATGTGGTATTGGTTGATGCATTTTAACTGATTTTTTTGAGTGGTGCTAGTTCATTTGGCATGAGCGATGACTAGAGCGTCTCAATTGTTTGGATTACGAGTCATCAGCTTGGTTATCAACTGATTATTATGATAATAAATCTCATGCATTTCTCATTAGTTGAAATCGAGTTGAAAGGCTGATGTATCGGGAACTAAGCCGATTTTTGGTCAGTTATAAAAGATTATCAAATCGTATCAGACGTCCTTAGCCAGCGTATTATGTGGTATTATGATGAATAAATAAATGGAGGTGATTCGATGCTGACACCGAACGAAATTCGACGCCGTTTACGACGTGATTTATTTACAATTGCCGAAGCTTATCAGATTGGTTTTGAGGATCGCTTGTATACGGAGACCGAGTATGAGCACTTAAAGCAGACGTTATTGCAATTGCGGGAACTGAATATGGCGCCGCAACATGTTGAACAGCTGCTCGCGATTAACGGCTAACATTGTGTAACTAATTAAATAAGGAAGTGATTTGACATGAATGCTGATAGTCCATCAGGTTCAATCCAGTCCAGAACGTGCTAATGCCAGTGAAACCCATCACCAGCATTAGCACTTTTTTAGTGTCTGTAACTCAGCATTCGGTAGTCAATGTTGAAGTGTGGGCAATGCCAGTCAACTACTAAATTGCAGCATGATACGCGTTGGGCTAGTTATTCTTAAGCATTAAGGATGATTAAATCATGACAGTTGGTGGATTCCTGTTCGTCAGCCGAGACGCGCCATATTCCGACCTCCGGGGCTGGCTGACAACGCTGGAACAGGGCGGACATCGATTTGAACTCACGCAGAGAACCACTGCGCAATTTCAAATACGAGTCTTCTTCTAGCCCGGGAAATTCACCCGGACAAGAAGAATTTCGCCCTTGAGCATTGTCAGCCAGCCCCTCCAGTCGGGAACCCACTCGAATGGCAGATGAACGGCCACCTATCTTAGTGCAATTGACCAATGGATATTTAATTGCAGTAACTTCAATTAAACTTTGAATCAGCATTACACTGATTTGTCACATTTAAATGTTGGTAAAATGCCATGAAATTAGTCGATAATCCTGCCTTGCACTTAGCATAAAGGCTTTACCATCTCAAACGAATAGACAAAATCTACACAACCTTCAGTAATGCTGAAGGTTCGCAGAATTGAAATACAGCAAGATAACTTGCCAGCCTTACAGCCGAATGTCAACATGGCGTGTACCAAATATCAACGACTAGTTCATTTAAAGTTGGGTCCGCAAATGTCCGCCTTTCGAATAGGATCCCGGTTGGAAGGTATTCGGGGCAAGGCCAAGTGGTGAAATTTCACTTAGCAAGCGTTCTTTGCTTGGTTAGTGAAAGACCAGCATTTAAGACGTGGGCTTCGGCTTAAATCTGTGTCCACCACGTCACGGCCATTGCCCAGAATGCCTGGAAGCCGGCCTAGGACGTCTCCACAACAGCAAGTTTACGCTAAGTCGCACTTTTTCCAGCGGGTCTCAGCTGGCAGCACTTGAACTTAGAAATTGTCATGATTTAACCATCTTTAAGGCTAAATCATAACTAGCACAACGCGTAATCAATTACTAAATTGCAGCATGAGGAATGCGAGCCAGCCGTTTGAATGAAACGGAAACATGTCAGTTGGGACTGGAATCAGGCCTGGTACGGTCATCTAGCGAGCTGTAGGATAATTGCGTGTCATCGATCACAATACGATATAACGGCTCGTACAAGCGATTCTAAGCAGTAATACATAGACAGTCGCAGGGCACTAACGCTGTACTGGCAGAGTCTATCATAGACTAAACGGTGACCTAATGTTAGCAATCAAGTGCCAATCACAGTCTAAATGTGACTTAATTATGTATCCAAATCATCAATGAAAGCGTTTGAATTAGTTATTCAGATGATTTTATTGCGTAAAAAGATTACAGTTTCCTGATATTGGTTGTATTTTGGGCGGACATTCTTTATTATGGTTAATGATTGTATGATACAGTGTGACACTTATTTAGCGAGGAAAGTTATGTTATGAAAAAAATGATTATCCATGGCGGAAAACGACTTTCTGGGGAATTAACGATCGGTGGCGCAAAAAATAGTACCGTCGCACTGATTCCTGCTGCGATTCTTGCAGACACTCCGGTCCAATTCGATACGGTTCCGCACATTTTAGACGTTCACAATTTACGACTGATTTTAGAGTCAATGAACGTCCATTCCACTTTTGAAAACGATGTTCTAACAATTGATCCAACAAATATTGAAGAATCTGAATTACCAAGTCATGCCATTAAAAGCTTGCGGGCGTCCTACTACTTTATGGGCGCTTTGCTAGGACGGTTCAACCGCGCAACGGTGACCTTCCCAGGTGGTGACAATATCGGGCCACGGCCAATTGACCAGCATATTAAGGGGTTCAAGGCCCTGGGTGCTAATGTGGTTGAAGAAAATGATTCTGTATTCATCTCGACGGGTACGGAAGGCCTTCACGGCGCGCGCATCTTTTTAGATGTGGTTTCGGTTGGTGCGACCATCAATATTATTTTGGCTGCGGTCAAAGCACATGGGACGACCACAATTGAAAATGCCGCCAAAGAACCTGAAATTATTGATTTAGCAACCTTCTTGAACAATATGGGTGCCAAGATTCGCGGCGCAGGTACGGATGTCATTCGGATTGAAGGTGTTCCAGCGTTACATTCGCGGGCGACCCACACGATTATTCCGGACCGCATCGAGACGGGGACTTATTTGTCACTCGCCGCTTCGATTGGGGACGGCATCTTACTGAAGAATGTGATTCCAGAACATATGGAATCATTTACTGCTAAGCTGGTAGAGATGGGCGTTGACCTCCAAATCAATGAAGATAGTATTTACGTGCCACGTGCACAGGATCTGGATCCAATTCGGGTCAAAACGATGACCTATCCAGGCTTCGCAACTGACCTGCAACAACCCATTACGCCGCTATTATTACGGGCGAACGGGAGTAGTGTGGTCATCGACACGATTTACCCACAACGGACTCAACACGTCGCCCAATTACGCAAAATGGGTGCGGATATTCGTGTTCAAGATAACCTGATCGTTGTCGGACATTCCGCACATTTACAGGGTGCACACGTTGAGGCTGGCGAGATTCGGTCTGGCGCAGCATTAATGATTGCTGGTTTGGCCGCAAGTGGTGTTACCGAAATCAGCCGTGCAGACAACATTCTGCGGGGGTATGACCGCGTCATTGATAAGTTGCATACCTTGGGTGCGGATGTTGAAATCGCTGCCGATGAAGAGGTTCCTGAAAAATAACGATAGTCAGTTAAGAAAGAACAGTGGTTATGGAAAAAATTTTAACAATGCACGATCTCGAGCAAATGACGTTAAAAGAAATTTATAACTATGCCCGTGAATACAAAATTTCTTATTATTCGCAAATGAATAAGAAGGAACTCTCACTAGCCGTTCTCCGTGAACAGGACAAAAAGCGCGGATTTGTGCAGATGGAAGGCGTCTTGGAAATTATCAGCCAAGAGGGCTATGGCTTTTTGCGACCAATTAACTATGGGCCATCGCAGGAAGACATCTATATTTCCCAATCACAAATCCATCGTTTTGGCTTGCGTAATGGGGACTATGTGGCTGGTCAAGCTCGTCCACCACGCCCTAATGAACGTTATTATGGGTTGATGCGAGTGGGAAGTGTGAATGGTAAGGATCCGAATGAGGCCAAGCAACGGCCTCATTTTCCGGCTTTAACGCCCCTTTATCCAGAGACGCAAATCAAATTATCGACAACGGCGTCTGTACTGGCGACTCGGTTGATCGATACCTTTGTGCCAATTGGTTTTGGTCAACGGGGCTTGATCGTTGCGCCGCCTAAAGCGGGGAAGACGACGTTACTGAAGAATATCGCCAATGGTATCGTGGCCAATTACCCCGACGCCAAGTTGATCATGTTGCTAATCGATGAACGGCCTGAAGAAGTGACCGATCTGGAACGGTCGATTAAAGGTGAGGTCGTCAGTTCGACGTTTGACCAACAACCCCAAAATCACGTCCGGGTCGCAGAGCTTGTCCTAGAACGGGCACGCCGACTAGTTGAGGATAAGCAGGATGTGATTATCCTACTTGATTCGATTACGCGACTGACGCGGGCTTATAACTTGGTCATTCCGTCGAGCGGGCGGACCTTATCGGGTGGGGTCGATCCTACGGCGTTTTATAAACCGAAACGTTTCTTTGGCTCTGCACGGAACATCGAAGAGGGCGGTAGCCTCACGATTTTAGGGACGGCCTTGGTCGATACCGGTAGCCGGATGGACGATATGATTTATGAAGAATTCAAAGGGACCGGGAACTCAGAATTACAATTATCCCGTGAACTCGCTGAACGGCGGGTCTTCCCAGCGCTAGACTTGAAACAATCTAGCACCCGGAAGGAAGAATTGCTCGTGAGCCGGAAGAATTTGGAACCGGTCTGGCAGATTCGGCGTTCAATGACCGGCAATGCGCTTGAATACACCGAACAACTCTTACAATTCTTGAAGAATACGAAGACGAATGCTGAATTTTTACGCGATTTATCGGGTTTGAAATTCACAGGGCAGTCAACCCGGCGGCCACGGCGCTAGTCCAGTAGTTTTAGTGGTTGACGGGGCCTAGTCATTCGTGATAACATGTTTATCGTTGGTTAAAACTATGATAATCTCTGTTTCAGCAAATGATTCAGGGCAAAGGAGCGAAATACAATGCAAAAAGGAATTCATCCAGATTACCACTTAGTTGTGTTCCAAGACTCAACTACTGGTTTTAAGTTCATCTCTGGTTCAACAGCAACTTCAGCAGAAACTGTTGAATGGGAAGATGGTAACACTTACCCATTGATCCGTGTTGAAATTACATCAGATTCACATCCATTCTACACTGGTAAGCAAAAGTTTACCAAGGCCGATGGTGCGGTCGATCGTTTCAACAAGAAATACGGTCTCAAATAAGCAAACAATTAATTGGCGTTCTGACTTCGGTTGGGGCGTTTTTTTTGTTGCCTGAAATGGTTGGGGCTGGATAATATGACGATAAAGTGTCACAGAAAGTTAGCTGTTGGGTCGTGGCCCAATAATTGGTGCAGATAATCAAAGGTATGATGAGAGCTGTTATGAGCGCATTGTGCTAGTTATTATTTAGCATTAAAGATGATTGGATTCTGCTATTTTCAAGTTCAAAAGCCGCCAGCTGAAACCCGCTGGAAATCAGTGCGAGTTACCGTAAACGTGCAACGATAGGTTCGTCCTAGT
>NZ_JAGYGS010000036.1:0-31875 GCF_018991185.1 Lactiplantibacillus sp. 7.2.4 | reverse complement strand
ACCGTAAAAAAATGTTGGAAAACCGACATTTTCTAATCGGTATTTTCCAACATTTTACAACCGTTGCTGACATATAATGTTCGCATGGTACTGTTAACACTAAATGTTGTTACATTCCTGTTGACTCCATTATATGAAGTTTAGTTATTTGTATTGTAAGGCAGTTACATGTTTGACATTAGTTTGATAGGCCTTTACAGATTTATGACAGGTGTTCTTTAAATCTAAAGTATATAATCATTTAAATAGGTAGGTGGAAGTATGAAAAAGATTAAAGATTTTTTCTCTAAGATAGGCATTGGAAATGTTATTTCAATAGTAGGCGTTATCATAGCAATGGGATCGTTCATGATTACAAATCAGAACACAAGTAAGAGTATCCAGATAGCACAAACTCAAGCAGGTATGAATGCAAAACAAATGAAGGAAAATCAAAAGGAAAAAGAGGAGGAACAAGCTTCAAAGGTAGCTTGTTGGTTACAAAATGAATCAAAAACAGATAATGGTGCGTCTACAAGAACAGTCATCATACCGAATTCCTCAACAATTCCAGTATATGGTGTGTATGTTTTGTCAACCAATAATCGATCTTCAGATGTATTCTCAGAAATAAATATTGTTCCCAGTGCGACTGTTTATGTTGATACATTAAAGCCTGGGGAAACTAAAGTGAGGATTAAGAATAGTGGTTCAGCAATGGGTGGGGTACGGCAAAGTACAGCTATGACATTTAAAGATGCTAATTCGCATTATTGGTTCAGGAGCCCGCACGGGAACTTAATTAAGATTAGTGAGAAAAAATGTATAAAAATTTTAATCATTTAGGCATAGAATTACCGATATTTCCTTATAGTGAATGACGGCTAGTATAGATGTACCGTCATAGAATGAAAACAAGTGTCATACTAAAAAGTATGGCGTTTTTGATTTGGATGCTAAAAAAATAATCGCCACCCAATTATTAGGTAACGGTAACCGCATATCGGTCAACGGATCCTATTGTGACGTTTATTCAAATAAAAAAAGCCATCCGTTTAAGATAGCTTTTACATACAGCCCGCCGGCATCAAAATTGTTACGAGATTTGTTACGGTTTGTACCGGAACAATCGAACTAGAACTTTTAGCCAGTTAGCTGAAAACGTTGATATAACAATTGTTCTGGAGCTTATTACATCACTTTGAAACTCAGTAATGGAGATGGCGAGAGTCGAACTCGCGTCCAAGCATATTGCCCCTCGGATATCTACGCTCATAGTCATACTATTTGAATTTCATCATTACAAACGCCGTGTGACAGGGCACCCAGCAATGACTAACCTGATTAGTCTCTTCTCGCAACTCCAGGTGGAAGCTTTGAGCGTAAGTCCACTAAATTTAGGACCCAGATCTAGAACATGGACGATTCTAGGAGGATCTACGTTAAGCGCTTATTAGGCAGCTAAAGCGTAAGAATTGTTATTATTTTTTGCAGTTATAATTTAAACTGAGCGTTTTTACGTAGACGCAACCTACGAAGCGCAATCCGAACTCAAACTATACCTGTCGAATCCAGAACATCCCCAAATTCAACAATCTTAGTTTAGCATAGCCCGTGGATTCTGCCAACTAATCTGTCTAAGATTGCCCGTTAATGTTAAAACGGCGATTTTGAGCGGCCTTAGCGCGATTTCAAAAATTTAAGAACTCGTATGTGTCCGTCGGCGGCGCAAATATCTGAACATCCGGTGTGGATTGATGGAGAGTGCCATGACTGCCAAGATGACGAGTAGGCCCCCGATAAAATCGAAGCGAGTCAGTTGGACGTTCAGAAACGCGATCGAGAAGACCGTCGCGGCTAATGGTTCAAACGCATCCATTAGACTAGCGGTCGTCGGTAAAATGTCACTGAGACTACGAGCAAACATTAAGAATGGGGCGACCGTTCCTAACAGGATGATGACTAGTAGCAGGCCGAATTGGAACCACGTCAGCGTTAGGTGGACGCGCCACATCGGTTGTAGTGCGGTCAGAAAAACACCGGCAATCAGCAGCCCCCAGCCCGTGACCGTCAATGCCCCGTATTTTGGAAGCAGTGTCCGTGGAATCAAGGTGTTAGTGGCGACCCCGATTGCGGAGAGTCCGCCCCAAAAGAGCACCACTGGCGAGATGGCCAGGCTATTCAAGTGGCCGTGCGTCACAATCAGCACGGTGCCGATAAAGGCCATCAGCATCCCAAGTCCTTCCACGCGACTGGGAAGGACGTGTTTAAATAAGAAGTAATAGATGCTAATGATAAATGGTCCCAGGAATTGAATAATGGTCGCAACGGGTGCGTTTCCGGCCCGCACCGCTTCAAAATAGCAGAGTTGGACTGGAATGAGACCTAGAAGGACATAGCTGACCACCGTCCAAGCATCATGACGCGCACGCCAGATTTTAAACGGCTGTTTACCCGCGATTAATCCCCAGATAATCAGGATCAGGCCCGCACTAATCATGCGCACCTGAGTCAGCCACATGGCAGTTAGATGCGGATTGGCAATGAAGAGGGTACTCGCCGCAACGCCGGAAATGCCCCAGAGAATACAGGCACTGCTCGCCAGCAGCACGCCCCGTAAGTGATGTTGTTGTGTCAAAATAAGACTCCTTTCTGAAAATAATCAGCATTTTTCATTATAGCAAAACCCCGCCGCAACGCCTATCTTAATGAGGAATCTCTTATTATTCTCATGAGTTACTTCATTAATTCGTAGCCGCTGCCTCGTAAAAATCGGCCGCAAAGCAGTGCGTTTCCACAATAGTCATGCTATGATATGAACAATTAAACGCAAACAATCATGCGTCAAGTGGAGGGTCATATACAATGAAAGCAATTATTACTGTCGTTGGTCAGGATCAAGTTGGGATCGTTGCCAAGGTCGCAAACGAATTAGCCCGGTTGAACATTAACATTGTCGATATTTCGCAAACGTTGATGGATCATAACTTTACCATGATGTTGTCAGCCGAATGGGATGATGACCAGTTGAGTTTTGCCTCGGCCAAAGCCAAGCTTGAAGCGCTGGGAGAAGCGTCACAACTCACGATTCGGATTCAGCGCCAGGCTGTCTTCGATGCCATTCAGAAATTATAGGAGGTCATCATGGAAAGTCAATCAATATTAGAAACAATCCAGATGGTCGCCGAAGAGAATTTGGACATTCGGACCATTACGATGGGCATCTCGCTTTTCGACTGTATCGATAGCGATGGTGAACGGTCGCGGCAAAAAATCTATGACAAAATCACGACGAGTGCCAAAGATTTAGTCAAGGTTGCTGAGCAGATCCAAGAAGAATACGGGATTCCAATCATTAACAAACGCATTGCGGTGACACCCATTGCCCTGATTGCCGCTGCGAGTGCCGACCACGATTACGTGGCCTACGCGGTAACGATGGAACGGGCAGCGCAGGCACTGGGCGTTGACTTGATTGGTGGCTTTTCAGCACTCGTGCAAAAGGGTTATCAAAGTGGCGACCGTAAGCTGATTGCCTCGATTCCTGAAGCACTGTCAGCGACCACGCGTGTTTGCAGTTCGGTCAACGTCGGTTCGACCCGTGCCGGTATTAACCTGGATGCTGTCGGTGAGATGGGTCACATCATCAAGCAGATTGCGGCGGATGATCCGGTGAACTGTATGAGTTTGGTGGTCTTCGCGAATGCCGTTGATGATAATCCGTTCATGGCTGGCGCGTTTCACGGTGTTGGTGAAGCCGACCGGGTCATTAATGTGGGAATCAGCGGCCCGGGCGTTGTCAAACGGGCGTTAGAAGAAGTCCGCGGTCAATCGATCGACGTGGTTTCTGAACAAATTAAGAAGACGGCCTTTAAAGTGACGCGGATGGGGCAGTTCGTCGGCACCATCGCGGCGGAACGGTTGCACGTGCCATTTGGAATCGTGGACTTGTCATTGGCACCAACGCCTAATGAAGGTGATTCAGTTGCTGAAATCTTGGAAGAAATCGGCTTAGAAAGTGTCGGGGCACCGGGGACGACCGCGGCACTGGCACTGTTAAATGATGCCGTCAAAAAAGGTGGCGTCATGGCTTGTGAACACGTCGGTGGCTTGTCTGGCGCATTTATTCCAGTTTCGGAAGATGCTGAGATGATTCGAGCGGTCAGCGCGGGACGTTTGAACATTGAAAAGCTAGAAGCGATGACGGCGGTTTGTTCCGTTGGACTCGACATGATTGCGGTTCCTGGTGATACCAGCGCGGCGACGATCAGCGGGATGATTGCGGATGAAGCCGCAATCGGTATGATCAACAATAAGACGACTGCGGTTCGGGTCATTCCAGCAACTGGCAAGGACGTTGGCGAAGCAGTCGAATTCGGGGGCTTGTTTGGGAGTGCACCGGTGATGCCGGTCAACAAGAACCAGCCGACGACGTTTATCAATCGTGGCGGTCATATTCCGGCCCCAATTCATTCATTTAAAAATTAAGTGGCAGCGGTCTTGGTGGCGAGTCAATCATCAGACCTAATACGATCACGATGAAAAACAATTTTCGAAGCGGGGTAACCGGCTGAGAGAATTGTTTTTTGCGCCCTAAGACCAGTATTCTCGTGGCCTGAGCATTCCTGCCACCATGGCCTGATGAGACCCACGAATTGCAGTTTGACACAAATCTTTCACAAATCAGCCAAGGTTTGTTATAAATTTGTTGTTATACTAATCCTGAATCCTAGCGCGAAGTAGGGTATGATAATAAGTAGGTTAATACATGATGATTAATCAATATAGTTAGCAATTGTAATTAACTTGGAGGACGTTGGACTATGAAACTATTAATGATTGAAGATAATAAATCCGTCTCTGAAATGATGGCGATGTTTTTTAAGAAGGAACAGTGGGACGCCCACTTTGCTTATGATGGTAATGAAGCCGTTGAGATGTTCAACGAAGATCCCAACGGTTGGGATATGGTGACGCTTGATTTAAACTTACCCGGTAAAGACGGGATGCAAGTTAGTGCGGATATTCGCAAGGCTTCTCCAACTGTACCAATTATTATGTTGACGGCGCGTGACTCAGAAAGTGACCAAGTACTGGGCCTCGAAATGGGTGCTGACGACTATGTCACCAAGCCATTTTCACCAATTACGCTGATCGCCCGGATCAAAGCATTACACCGGCGGGCAGACTTGGCCAAGACGGCGCCTGCTGAGCAACCGGCCAATGCAGTCAGTTCATTTGATGTACAGACGGACCACTTTAAGCTCAATACGAAGACGCGTGAAGCTTACTTAGCCGGTGTCCAGATTCAAGATTTGACACCAAAAGAATTTGACTTATTGAAGACGCTGGCCCAAAAGCCACGGCAAGTCTTCTCACGGGAACAGCTGTTACAACTCGTTTGGGACTATGAATACTACGGTGATGAGCGGACGGTTGACGCCCACATCAAGAAGTTACGGCAGAAGATTGAAAAGGCTGGTCCACAAATCATCCAGACGGTTTGGGGGGTCGGCTACAAGTTTGATGATAGTGGAGTTGACGCTCAATGAAACTGATTTATCAACAAATGCTGGCATTCTTTGCCGTGATTATCACGGTGATCGTGGTCCTGGGGTTTTCGTTTATACGAACCACCAGAACGATGCTCTATAACAATTCGTGGCAACAGCTACAACAGTATGCCGCGAGTATTGAAAAAGAAGCGATTCGCTACAATACGAAAACCAACAAAGTCGTGGGTTTCAATCAGCAGTTCTTAAGCGATGGTACGGTAATTTTACGGGATCAACACATCCATTTTTCGGTCTATGACGCGAATAAAAAGCTGGTCTATCCGACTGGCATTGGCGCGTCGATGGATAGTGCCCCAGGTGGGTCGATCTATGATCCGAAGATTTCAGCCAAGGATTGGAAAAAGCTGAAGCAAAATAAGATCATTACCCAGTCGCCACACGTCACTTTCCGGACGCGTAACCGCGACCAACCCGTGAATACGCCGTCGCTGCGAACGATTGATGTGCTCGTGCCGTTGTTCTATAAGAATGGCAGTACCAAGAAGTTCGTCGGTGCGATTTCAATCGGGTCCTTCGAACAGACTTTACAGGCGAGTGAGCAACAGATTGAAAAGAACCTGTTCATCGCGTTGCTGGTCTCTGGGATTGCGGCCCTACTGCTGAGCTACGTGCTAGCACGGTATTCCGTCCGACGCATCAACCGGCTGCGGTATGCAACGCACTCCGTTGCCAATGGCGATTTTGATATTCAAGTGGACAGTAATCACAAGGACGAAATCGATGATTTGGCCGATGATTTCAACGGCATGGTCAGCTCCTTGCGTGAATCTAATGAAGAAATCAAACGCCAAGAAAAACGGCGACGTGAATTTATGGCGGATGCTGCTCATGAAATGCGGACACCGCTGACGACCATCAACGGAATTCTGGAAGGCCTCGCTTATGACGCGATTCCGGAAGAGGATAAGGCCCATTCAATTGAACTGATGCAAAATGAAACGAAACGTTTGATCCGGTTAGTCAATGAGAACCTGGATTATGAAAAGATTCGGACCGGTCAGATTGCTTTGAACAAGACCAATTTTGACGGCGCTGAAGTTTTGCATAACTTAGTTGAACAACTCACAAAGAAGGCTGATGCTTCGGATGACCATTTTGTATTGACTGCACCTGATAAACTGCCGGTCTGGGCTGACTATGACCGCTTTGTTCAAGTGTTGTTTAATATCATGCAGAACGCCATCCAATTCTCACAAGGTAGTGCCATCGAAGTGACTGGTCAACGAACTGAGCACGCGACGGTCATCTCCATTCAAGACCACGGTATCGGCATGACACCGGATCAGGTCAAGAATATTTGGGAACGTTACTATAAGGCTGATCCATCGCGGAAGAGTACCAAGTACGGTGAATCTGGCCTCGGGCTCGCGATTTCGCACCAACTCGTGCAACAACATGGTGGGGCGATTGAAGTCGATAGTGCTGAGAATGAAGGGACGCGCTTCACGGTGACCTTCCCAGATGACGGGTATGACAAACCAATCATGGATGATTAGTGTTCGTTAATGACGACTGAATGGCCTATTAATGAAGCAAACTTTTAAACGAACCGGGTGTGGCGTTACGTGCCAGCCCGGTTTTTGTCGCCATGAACCTTGACTGAGGCGTAAGTGGCGCGGGTCAGGGGGAAGCTGTGACTGGCAACACAGCTGTCGGTAAGCCCAGCTAATCATGTTTGAATCGCGGTCCACTGACGTCAGACGTTTGGGACTTAATGCTTCATTAGGCCGTTGCACCTCGCGCTTCCGGTCTAAATATGTTACCCTTAACAAGGCACAACAGCGCGTCATGACTAGTGTAGATAAGTTTTAGAATGAATAGGAGAAACAATTAATATGCAAAGAGTACAAATTACGGGTAATTCCCAGCGTAAGGTCAAGGACGGCTATCCACTGCTCGTCCAAGATGACTTAAAAGATCCTTCAATGAAGTTAACGGACGGTTCTTTTATCGCGTTAATGGCCAGCTCACAATTTATGGGTTACGCCTTAGTCGCCAAGCATCGCCGGCAATTAGGGTGGGTGCTGAGCTTAGATGAAAGCGAGACGCCAACGACTGACTACTTCCGCAAGCTGTTCAAACAAGCCTTGGTCCGGCGGGCAACTAGCTTGGACCCACAGCTACCACAACGGGTGTTCAATGCCGATGGTGACGGTCTGGGTGGCCTAGCCATTGACCGGTATCAAGATTATTATGTCTTTACCTGGTATGCGCAAGGCGTCTATCAACAACGTGAAATAATCTACGCCGCCTTTGAAGCAGCGACTGACCATCAGTTCAAGGGGATCTATGCCAAGTTGCGTTTCAACGTGGAAGAAGCTAACCTGAAGAGCCAGTTAGTGACTGGTGAAGCGGCGCCCGAACCATTGCTGGTAACGGAAGGCGACGTGACTTATCCGGTACATCTCGCAGATGATTTGACCACCGGTTTGTTACTTGACATGCGACCAATTCGCGACTGGTTAGCCGGGGCAGAATTGCCAGGTAAGACCGTCTTGAACTTGTTTAGTCAAGAGAACGGGGTGACGGCTGCCGCCGCAGTTGCCGGCGCCGCTAAAACGATCTCGATTGAAACGAGCAAGAAGGGCGCTAAGGAAACTGCAGACCAATTAGCAGTCAACAATATCGACCCAGACAAGCAAGAAATTCGGGCAATTGAAGTCAATCGCTACCTGGACTATGCGCAAAAGCATCATTTAAGTTACGATGTGGTCGTTGTGACGGCACCGACCTTTGCACGGGTCAAGAAGCAGAAGTTCCAAGTTGCGACTGACTTGACGGACTTACTGACTGCTACGTTGCCAGTTGTTCGGCGTGATGGCCAACTGGTAATTGCGACGACCGCCAACAACTTCTCAATGAAGAAGTTTAAAGCTGCGGTCACGGCAGCCTTTGTTGGCAGCGACCGGCACTTTACGCTGAGTGAGACGTTCCGTTTACCAGCAGACTTTGTGACGCGCAAGGCGTACTTGGCAAGTAACTACTTAAAAGTACTCGTTTTGACGCTCGATAAGTAAGTTTTTCGGCATCATTTTGCCTGCAAATAAAAAAATTTTAAACGTAATTTCGGGGACCGTTTTCATTAATTGAAAACGGTCTCTATCGATAAAGAAAACGAATTCATGAAAATATAAATATAATTATATTTAGTGCTGAATCCCTGATTGTGACTGGTAAAACGGTTACTTAACTGGTAAAATATTTCTTTGTCGTATGGCAAGAGAGAAAACATAGAAATGAGGATTATTAGTAATGGGAATTCTAATTGCACTGATCCCCGCGATCGCGTGGGGCAGTATCGGCTTAATTAGTGGTCGAATGGGCGGAACCGCCCGGCAACAGACCCTTGGGATGACCATGGGGGCCTTAGTATTCGGCTTAGCACTCTGGGCAGTTGAACAACCATCTTTAACAAGCAAAATTTGGTTGATTGGGATCGTTTCAGGGTTATTCTGGAGTATTGGTCAAGGGCAACAATTTACGTCAATGAAAGCCGTCGGGATCTCACGGACGACCCCAATTTCAACCGGGATGCAACTGGTTGCCAATGCGTTGGCTGGGGTGCTGTTATTTAACGAATGGCATGGTAATATGTACTGGATCGGCTCGATTTCCGTTATCGTGTTGATTGCTGGGGCCGTACTGACTTCCTTAACTGATAAGACTGACCCGAACCGTAGTGCTTCCGAAAACTGGGGTGTTGGGATTCGTGCCTTGATTTTATCTACTATTGGTTACGCTGGCTATACCATCGTTGTCCATTATGGTAATGTCAATGCGCAAGCAGTCGTGATGCCACAAGCTGTCGGGATGTTGCTCGGGGCCTTGATTTGGTCCTTCAAAGACAAGCCGTGGGTCGTTAAGGCAACGTATCGTAACATCGTGACTGGCCTTGTCTGGGGCGTGGGGAATCTCTTCATGTTCATGGCAATGGCTCAGATTGGCCAAGCGGTGGCTTACTCACTGTCACAAATGGGAATCGTTATTTCCACGTTCGGGAGTATCTACCTCTTAGGTGAACATAAAACCAAGCGTGAAATGGTCTACGTGGTCATCGGTTCGATTTTAGTCATCGTGGGTGGCGTGGCCCTCTCGTTGATGAAGGCTTAGTAAAACTTTACTAAAATATTAATATTGTAATTTATGATTTAAGAAGATTCGTCAAAGGTGCGGTAACGTCTAGTTATCAGCACCTTTTTTGTTGATAAGGATATTTATTTTTTACATAATTTGCGAAAATTTACGAAAAAAGGGGGGAAGCGCTTTTCATTATGCGATGAGCTATTGTATAATATGACATGTAAATACGTAAAGAAAGAGGTAATAGTAAATGGCACACATTTCATTTGACAGCTCTAATTTAACTAAGTTCGTCCATGACAACGAACTTGGCGAAATGCAAGCTATGGTCACAGCTGCTGATAAGGAGCTGCGTGAAGGAACCGGCGCCGGTAATGATTTCCGCGGCTGGTTAAATTTACCAACAGATTACGATAAGGAAGAATTTGCACGGATCAAAACCGCTGCAAAGAAGATTCAAGACGACTCTGACGTCCTCGTTGTAATCGGGATTGGTGGTTCATACCTCGGTGCACGGGCAGCCATTGAATTCTTACACGAAACTTTCTGGTCATCACTTTCACGTGAAGACCGTAAATTCCCACAAGTTGTCTTTGCTGGGAACTCAATCTCATCTTCATACGTCAACGATTTGATTCACTTGATCGGCGACCGCGACTTCTCTGTTAACATCATTTCGAAGTCTGGTACGACGACTGAACCTTCGATCGCATTCCGTGTCTTCAAGGAACGTTTGATCGCGAAGTATGGTGAAGAAGGCGCTAAGAGCCGGATCTATGCCACTACTGACCGCAAACGTGGTGCTTTGAAGCAAGAAGCTGACGCTGAAGGCTACGAAACCTTTGTTATTCCTGATGATGTTGGTGGCCGCTTCACTGTCTTAACCCCAGTTGGTTTATTACCAATTGCCGTTTCAGGTGGCGACATCGATTCATTAATGAAGGGTGCTGCTGACGCTTCAAACGAATACAAAGATGCTGACTTAACTAAAAACGAAGCTTACCAATATGCTGCTTACCGGAACATTTTGTACCGGAAGGGCTATACCACTGAAATTCTTGAAAACTACGAACCAAACATGGCGATGTTCTCAGAATGGTGGAAGCAATTAATGGGTGAATCCGAAGGGAAAGACCAAAAGGGGATCTACCCATCATCAGCTAACTTTACGACCGACTTACACTCCTTGGGTCAATATATCCAAGAAGGTCGTCGTAACTTGATGGAAACGGTCGTTAAAGTTGACAACGCCACTAGCGACGTTGACATTCCTAAGGAAGCCGAAAACCTTGATGGTTTGAAGTATCTTGAAGGTAAGACGATGGCTCAAGTTAACACTAAAGCCTTCGAAGGGGTTATCATGGCCCACGTTGATGGCGGTGTTCCTAACATGGTCGTTAACATTCCTTCACAAGATGCCTACACCTTAGGTTACACGATGTACTTCTTTGAAGCTGCTGTTGCCATCTCTGGTTACTTGAATGGTATCAACCCATTCAACCAACCAGGTGTTGAAGCTTACAAGAACAACATGTTTGCTTTACTTGGCAAGCCTGGCTATGAAGAATTAACGAAGAAGTTAACTGCGCGCCTTAGTGACTAGGACGTTGTCGGCTAATAACTGATTAAATATAATGAAGCTCTGAAACGAGGTTGGACGTGTAATGGTTCCCATGGTGGTTCCTAAACGTCCGATGCGTTTCGGGGCTTTTTTGGTATTTATCAAAATACAATTGATAATCAAAAGCACCCGAATGCTGATTGAGTCTTGTTGGCATAAACAAGAAAAATCAGTGTTCGGGCGCTTTTAATAAGTTTGTGTTTTAACGTAATGACATCGTTAATTTGGTTAAATGTGCGATTAGCAAATGAAAGGCAATTCTGATGGCATAGACATCTGCGAATACTGTTGTGAAAGCAACTGATTAATTGCTTCACGCATTAATAGTAGTAATAACTTCTGCGTTGTTTTTGCTTGATTGTCTGTCCAACATACAGTTCGGCTCCATCGTCACCGAGACCGCCTTTATAAACGTGTGTCAGACCAGTCTCGCTATCATCCAGACGATACAACATGCCATAATTGGTTTTCCAGCCATAAGCCATGCCTTGAGGCGTTTCAGTCGATGAGTACGCAATGCCGACATTTCTTTGTAAGGTTTCGACATCCTTTTGACCAAAGGCTTTTGCAAATGATTTGAGTTGACTTGCATTTACTTTTTTACGACTAGCTTTTTTAGCCTCAGCCTTTGCTTTTTTGTTGGCAGCTTTGTGGATTTTACGAGGAGAGCCATCAAATAATTTATCATGATCAAAATCCAAGTCAGCTGATCCGTAAATAAGTGTGCTTGAGTTTTGGTCTGTGGGTTTTCCTAGAATGGCAATCACTTGTGATTTAGTCATACCAAGCTTAATTTTACTGAAATTATAGTGCCTTTTAGTAGCCTTTTTGCTTTTAGACTCATGCTTGCTTGAAGATTTTTGGGCCATTGTCTTTTTAGTGGCCTGGCTGCTCTTTGAAGGCTGCTTTTTGGTGCTAGATTTGTGAGAAGCGGACTTCTTAGAACTCGATTTTTTGCTGTTGGATTTGTGAGAAACAGACTTCTTGGAGCTCGTTTTTTTGGTGCTAGATTTGTGAGAAGTGGACTTCTTGGAATTAGCTTTTTTACTGTTGGATTTGCTAGACTGTTTCTTGCTAGCACTTTTATCAGCACTTTTAGTTTGAGTGTGTTTCTTTGATGTCCGACTCGTTTGGGCCTTTGCAATCCTGTCTTGGTGGCTTGTGGTCGTCTTGACTGGAATGGCGATTATGCCGACGATTACAAACAGCAAAGAAGCAGCCAGCGCGATTAAACCATACTTAAATGATTGTTTGGCGCCGCCACCCTTAATAAGATTGAAAATTCCCCGGCAGATAAAGTAGATGGTTATCAATAATGAGATGAAAAACATAATCTCGGCAAAAGTGTCCATAATTCCTCCAAATATGAATTGTTCATTTAACAGTTACGACGATACAAACTAGCACGTTATTTTCCCCGATACGTGCTAGTTTGGAATAGGTGCTTGAGCGCAAGCTTGGCATCTATTTCTAGTGATATGTAAATAAAAACGCAACGCAAAATTAATCATATCATATATTTAATGAAAATAAATAAGCCACACCAATTTGTCCCCCGGTCAGTATGTCACGTGCCACCCATGCAAATTTCGGCAGAATAACCCCGAAAAGCACCTGCGCATTCCAGTCCGGCAGGTTATAATAGTCCTATATCAAAGTTAAGCCCGCTACCGGCCAGAAACTGAATGGTGGGGCGGCATAAGAGGAGTTCAGAATGCGAAAATTAAACATTATCGAAAGTATTATTATTGTCGTCGGGTTGATCGTCTTCTGGCTCGGCAGTGAAGTTCAAGCCATCGAACAACAGGTGCCGTGGCTGCAGTTCGCTGGCCTAATCGTGGTCTTTGTGACTGGGCTGGCGGATGCCATTTATCGCGTCGTGACGAAGCGGTCGTTTTTCAAATGAAATCGAGACCTTCAACCATGTCCGACATGTGAACATCAAAGCGGTCTCGGCGCGTAATCAAGTACGCAAAGACGGGTAACCACATAAAACGGTGGGTGCCCGTCTTTTTGTGCATGCCCTGAAACTGTGGGGTCGAACACCAAGCTCATGCTAATTTAGACGCAGCCAGGGTGCCAACTGTCCCGACAGAATATGAAAATTTTTGATTTAAATCCGACCGCTAAACCGCAATATTTTACAAATTGTAACTAGCAAACACGCGCTGCTATCGGGTTTAGAGTAATTATAATTTTGATAATAAACGTTGAACCCTGGTATTCAATAACACTTTACATCATTCACCAAAAATCGCAATGTTAATACTGAGGAAAAGCATCGTGGGGAATGTCCTATAAAAAATAGTGGAGGTACATATATGAGCTTTTTAGAATTACATGATATTCGTAAGGCCTATACCTTAAATCACCAAGAAAATGTCATCTTGAAAGGCATTAATTTAAACTTTGATCGTGGGGAGTTTATTTCAATTCTTGGGGAGTCCGGCGGTGGGAAATCAACGCTGATGAACATCATTGGGGGACTAGATCATCATTACGACGGGGATGTGTTACTTGATGGTCAGTCTTTGCGTTCGATGAATGTCCGCCAAATGGACCGGTATCGCCGTGAAACGATTGGATTTATCTTTCAAAACTTCAACTTGGTAAGTTACTTAACTGTCCTTGATAACGTCATGTTATCGCTCAAGATGACCAAGGAACCGCATGCGCAACAGGTGCAGCGGACCAAGGATCTGTTAAAACGGGTCGGGCTGGAACAACAGACGCATCAATATCCCAATGAATTGTCCGGTGGGCAAAAGCAACGGGTCGCAATCGCGCGGGCACTGGCGAGTGATCCGGACATTATTATTGCGGATGAACCAACTGGGGCCCTAGATAGTGAAAACACCCAGGAAGTCATGGACATCCTCTATTCGATCGCGGCGGAAGGTAAGTTGGTCATCACGGTGACTCACTCGCAAGAAGTTGCCGACTATGGGACGCGCATCGTGCATTTGGATGATGGTCAGATTCACGACGAATTAGTCATCGGGGCACCGTTTGATGAAGTCGAAAAGCAACCGATGCAGTATCGGACGCTGGGCTTTCGGCAGATGTTCCACATGTCGATGCAGCATATGCGCCGGATGTGGCTGCGTTACTTACTGATTATCTTTGGCTCATCGATTGGGATCAGTAGTATCGTCGTCATGCTGGGGCTCGGTTCGGGGATTCAAAATTACATGAATCATCAGATTACGTCGCAAGTCAATCCGACAGCGGTGCAGGTCTCGAAAAAGACGAGTAAAGTCAGCACGGCCGCACGGAAAAAAGCGACTACAGCCGCTGAATATAAGGACGCTGTCAATCAAGAACAAGTGACCGCGGCCAAAAATGCGGAAGTGACTGCTGCTAATGCCAAGCAATTGGCGGGAATCAAGCACGTCCAGTCTGCGGAATTGGGCTATTACACCAGTGCGCATGCCAGCTATAAGAAAACCACGGTCACAGCGAGTCTTCAGACGGATAATCCGACGATCTTGAACAAGACGATCAAGAACGGGACGCGTCCTGGCAACAACGAAGTCTTGATTGGTCGGAAGTTAGCCAAGAAGATGGTCGGTAAAAAGGACTATCAAAAAGCGTTGAACAAGAAACTGACGCTTAAAATGGTAACGGTTAATCGCAAGAATCAAGCCGTCACAGTCAAGAAGACGGTCACGGTCAGTGGGATTACGGGCAGTGATGACACCAGTGTTGTCGTCCTGCCGAAGACGGTCAAACGGATGTTGAGCGATAAAAACGTCCAATACCGGCCAAATTTTGCCATCGTCCAAATCGATAAATTGTCGCATGTTAAGCAAGTTGAACACAAGATCAAGGCCATCAAGGGTAACAATAAGAAGCAACAGTATAACTATACGGGAATCGGTGATTTAATTGATTCATTGAATACGTATATTCGTTTAGCCACTAACGTATTAACTGGGGTGGCCGGCATTGCCTTATTAGTTTCAGCCATCATGATTATTGTCGTACTGTATGTCAGTGTGTCAGAACGGACACGTGAAATCGGGGTCTTACGTGCGCTGGGTGCCCGCAAGCGCGATATCAGCCACCTGTTCTTCGCAGAAGCCTTGACGATTGGTGTCTTAGCCGCCGTGATGGGCCTGCTATTCGCAGAAGGTTGGCAATTACTTGGAAACATGGCAATTTACAGTCTGATTAAGTATCCAATCGTTCGAATCTCCGGTGCAGCCATGCTCGGTGGGGTGACTGTCAGCGTCGTAATTAGTCTGCTGGCTGCCTTAGCACCAGCCCACATGGCCGCCCGGTTAGATCCGGTCGAAAGTTTATCACATGAATAAAAGCGGGGGCGGAGTGAATGTATTTCTTTATTACGAGTAAAATTGATTCGCTGCCATCGGCCATTGAATTGGCGATGATTCAGCGGCAAAAGTTGTTTACGAAGCATCGGGTCCCGGCACTGATCGTCACCCGGAACTTTGTACGCGACTTGCATCAGAATATGAAAAAAATTGGTTATGATGATGAGTTTCAAGTGAACATGTACGATTATTTCCAAGGCACCACTGATTATGAAGGGGAACCGTTAACGGCGGCCAACTATCCGCGCGTCACTGGGGAGACCTTGGAACGCGTCAGCCCCAATGAAATTGACGTGATTCAGCGCGAACAACGGCAAAAAGCATTGATGCTCAACAATGACGGCTATCTAGATTACGTTGACATTTTTAATCCGCAAGGGGCGGTCAGCCGGCGCGATTACTATGATACGCGGGGCTTCTTGACGGTGGCCCAGTATTTTGATGAACATCAGAACATCGTCTTGGAACAACACTGTAATTTGCAGCAGCAGCCCGTGTTAGAGACGTTCTTCCGGCCGAATGCCAAGCAACAACCCGTCGCGACGCACCAACGTCTGTTGAATTATCACGGTCAAAATTACGAGTTTGAAGACTGGGATCAACTGACCGCATTCTTCCTCGACGCGTTGAATACAGAATACGGCGGCCACGGCACCATGATCGTCGACCGCAGCGATGCCGGGATGAATCCAATCGTTAAAATGACGACGGCAGCGCGCAAGTATGAATTTTTGCACAGTAACTTCACGTTGGATCCTTTGGACGTCGTCAATTCACCAATCGTGCCGTATACCCAGATTGGCTTAGATCATGCGAGCCAGATGTCTGGGCTGATCATGTCGACGCAGGATGAGTGCGATGATATGACCAATCATATCCACAACGTCATTCCGACGATTGCGATTCCGGTCGGTAGCGTTAGCGATGAACAATTAGCATCCAAACCCGTCGACTTTAAGACGCGAATTGATGGTAAAGTCATTGCGGTGGCCCGGCTCTCAGCTGAAAAGAACTTAGAACAGTTGATCAAGGCGGTCGCTTACGTTCATGAAAAGCAGCCCAACGTGACGTTAGACATATACGGCTACGGTGATTCGTGGACCGGATTTAAAGAAGAAAATCGCTTGCGGGCACTGGTCAGTTCGCAACAGTGGCAGTCATTTATCACGTTTAAGGGCTTTGAAGCCGACCTGGAGCCAATCTATAATACGGCTCAATTGATGGTGCTCACGAGCCAATATGAAGGGTTTAACCTCGGTATCTTAGAGGGCCTGAGCCACGGGGTGCCCGTGGTGTCATATGACATCAAGTATGGGCCATCGACCATGATTCAAGATGGTGTCAATGGCCGGCTGATTACACCGAACAACTTGGTCGAGTTAGGCAAGGTCATCCTGGAGCTCTTGCAGCATCCAGCCAAGCTCGCACAAATGAGTGAACACGCTTATGGCAACAGTAGTCGCTTCTCGGAGGCGATGATTTGGCAACGGTGGAATGACCATGTGATTCAGCCGGATATTCAAGCAATGAGGGGAGTTACAACTAATGGAAACGCCTATCACGTCATCGGCTAAGCAAAAGCCGGCCAAGTATGGCACGCGCGACCTACTGCGGCTGATCATGACGCACGCGCACCCGAAGAAAGGCCTATTTATCGTCGGTATCCTGCTGTCGTTTGTGGCGACGATTTGTAGCCTGGGCATCACGTTGATGTTGAAGGAATTTATCGATGCCTTCAATCACGGGACCTCGGGACAATTACTGAGCAAACTGGCGATCGTCATTGTGGTCCAACTATTCGCCAGTGTCGCTTCGAGCTTTTTGCTCAGTTATACGGGTGTCGACGCCGTCTCAACGTTGCGGAGTGCGCTCTGGCAACACATCGTTGATTTACCGATTCCATACTTTGACCGCAACCGAACCGGGGAGCTCTCAAGTCGGGTCGTCAATGATACGTCCACGATTTTTGAATTGATTTCCAGCCAGTTCTCGAACGCCATCAACGGGATTATCTCGATTGTTGGCTCGTTAACGTTGATGTTACTATTGAATTTCCGTTTAACGATTATTATTTTGATTGTGGTACCACTAATGGCCGTGATTATCGTGCCGATGGGCCAAGTCTTAGCACGAATTTCAAAGGCGATTCAAAAGGAAACAGCCAACTTGAACAGCGCGGCAGTACAGATGATTGGTCAAAACCGGTTGGTCAAGGCGATGGTCGCCGAAAAAGCCCTCAAACAGCAGGGGAAAGACCAAGTTGACCGTATCAAGGGCTTTAGTGTTCGCCAAATCAAATTGATTTCGGTGCTGAACCCCGTTTTGAACATCATGTTACTGGCTGCCATCTTCATCATCATTGTGTACGGTGGGATTTTAGTCCAAACTAACGCGTTGACGATTGGGAGTTTAGTCGCGTTCTTAATGTACGCCGTGCAGATGATTTCGCCGCTCAGTAGTGTCACTGGTTTAGTGACGGCTTTACAACAGACTGTCGGGGCCACGGAACGGATCGACAACATTTTGGATAGTCCGGTCGAAGATAAACGGCTCAACGGTGAAACGCTGACGTCGATCAACACGATTGATTTTGATCACGTTGACTTTGGCTATGAACCGGATAAACCAGTCCTCAAGGATATTGACATGCAAATTCAACGTGGGGAACGAATCGCGTTGATTGGCGAAAGTGGGAGCGGGAAGACGACCCTGGTCTCACTGCTCGAATCCTACTACACCCCAACACGCGGCGAGCTAAACGTTAATGGTCAGGCAATGACGAGCTATACGGTACCATCGATTCGGGACCGGATCGGCTATGTCAGTCAAGAAGTTGACTTGATGCCAGGGACGATTCGGGATAATTTATTGCTCGGTTCAACTCAAGCCGTCTCAGATGAGCGTCTCAGTGACTTGTTGGCGCAGGTCGGCTTAGCAGACTGGCTAGCAGAACTATCGGCTGGCCTGGATACGGATGTCGGTGAACGGGGCTTGAACGTCTCTGGTGGGCAACGACAACGGCTCGCCATCGTCCGGGCACTGGTTCGCGAACCATCCCTGCTGATTTTGGATGAAGCGACTGCTAGTCTGGATAATCAGAACCAAGAACGGGTCACGCAACTACTGGCGACCTTGCCCGCAGATTTGACGACGATTACGATCGTCCACCGTTTGAATCAGATTGAAGCCTACCCAAGGATTCTCTTCATGGAGGATGGCCGGATTACAGGTGACGGGGACCATAACACGTTACTCGCAACGCATGACCGGTATCGTGATTTTTATCGGTTACAGTATCAACATGGTTAAATTCGTCACAGCTGATTATCGATTGCTGTGATTAGTAAGTGGTTATTGTACGAACAGTGCAATAACCACTTTTTTTACTGATTTTTATGTATCACGCTGGATAACATTGGATAGGTGATTCATTTAAATGTGAAGAAAAATCGACAAAAGTATTAATAATTTTAATAATATCGTCAAATTCGGTACTTTTATAATCAAAATTTTGGTTCAAAAAAACGACCTAGTCTGGCCGAAAAATCGGAAACTAACGACACCTGACGGGGGTTCACCACTTGAACAAATTACAGTATTATCAACGGTTTAACCGCTTTCTGAGATGGTTGGTGATATTGGAAGAATATAAAATATATTGATATTGAGACAATTTTGAGGGGGTTAATGAAACGCGTAAGTAGTCTATAGTGTGCACATTTACTGATTGAATATGATATCGGCCTGTATTTGTTCAAATATTAGAATTTTTATTGACGATTGTGGGGAGAATTGGTTAAGATTTAAACCGTAAACAAGGTTACTTGTTTCACATTCGCATTAGTAATCGATATTAGTTATTTAACAGATTAAATTAAATTACTGATTATCGATTGCTGATCAACGGATGATTTGTAAATTTCATAAGGAGGATATAACCATGAGTTTCTTCAGTGATTTACATTTCTTACCTGGAACCCACACGTCATCACATACGAGTTATGTTAGCAACCAACCACTTGGGACGTTCTATCAATTCGTATTGAACGTGATCGCCGCAATCAAAGGTTAGTTCAATTCTGAACGGGTCGCGATTCAAACTGATAATCAAGTAGTTTGATTTTTAAACGGCTTTACCGATTGATTGCCAACCTTAATTTGTTTCCACTAATCAAGCTCTTCACATGTTTGGGAAGGCCTGAGGATTTAATTATTAACGACAAAGGAGGAGTTATTCATGAGTTTCTTTACTGATTTGCACTTCTTACCAGGAACCCACACGTCATCATACACTTCAAGTGTTTCCAATGACATTTTTGGTGGCTTCCACAGCTTCATCTTAAACTTGATTCCAGCAATCAAGAGTTTGTTCAGCAAATAATCACAGTCAATTTAGGAGGATACAAACATGAGTTTCTTTAACGATTTCCACGTATTACCAGGTACGCATACTTCATCATACACATCAAGCGTTTCCAACGACATCTTTGGTGGTTTCCACAGCTTCATCTTAAACTTGATTCCAGCAATCAAGAGCTTATTCAGCAAATAATCACAGTCAATTTATAGGAGGATACAAACATGAGTTTCTTTAACGATTTCCACGTATTACCAGGTACGCATACTTCATCATACACATCAAGTGTTTCCAACGACATCTTTGGTGGTTTCCACAGCTTCATCTTAAACTTGATTCCAGCAATCAAGAGCTTATTCAGCAAATAATCACAGTCAATTTATAGGAGGATACAAACATGAGTTTCTTTAACGATTTCCACGTATTACCAGGTACGCATACTTCATCATACACATCAAGTGTTTCCAACGACATCTTTGGTGGTTTCCACAGCTTCATCTTAAACTTGATTCCAGCAATCAAGAGCTTATTCAGCAAATAATCACAGTCAATTTATAGGAGGATACAAACATGAGTTTCTTTAACGATTTCCACGTATTACCAGGTACGCATACTTCATCATATACTTCAAGCGTTTCTAACGACATCTTCGGTGGTTTACACAGCTTCATCTTGAACTTAATCGCTGCTTTCAAGGGTTAATTCGTTCAGATAAACTAATTATTTGTTTTATTAATTAATATCTTGATATTAATTAAATAATGAGGGAGGATATAATTATGAGTTTCTTTTCAGATTTGCACTTCTTACCAGGTACACATACTTCATCACACACTAGTTATGTAAGCAACCAACCACTTGGCACGTTCTACCAATTCGTATTGAACGTGATTGCTGCATTTAAAGGCTAATTAATTAACCAACTAACAATAAAGGGGAATAGATCATGAGTTTTTTCAATGATTTCCATATTTTACCAGGTACGCACACATCATCATATACATCAAGTGTTTCCAACGACATCTTTGGTGGTTTACACAGTTTTATCTTAAACGTAATCGCTGCTATCAAGGGCTAATTCGTTAAATATAACTGAAAATGTCAACAAAATCGTTATGGTGTTATTAAACACAACACGATAAGCGCGACTAAGATGATGGGCTGGCAAGCGATTTGTCACCCATCATTTTACATAAGAGCGGAAAATCGTGAGTGTTCGGGGAGGATTCCATATGTCAAAAGATAATCAAAAAATGACCGGTGATTCAATTTATCGGGTAAAGATGTATAAAGATGGCAAACGCTGGGTCTATGCTGGAGCCACGACTTTAGCTTTAGCTGCAGGCCTTGTCTTCGCTAATGTTAATGCTTCTGCTGATACCGCGGCTAACAACGATACCACCACGGAACAAGTTGCAAGTGATGCTAGTTCGAATGCGACTAGCGATTCATCAACTAGCCAAGCAGCTGCTTCGGATGCCAGTTCTGCATCTTCAACAAGTACCGCTACTTCAGCTGCTAGTGCCGCTACTTCAACGACTAGCGCTGCTAGCTCAACGGCAACTTCAACAACCAGTGCTGCAAGTTCAGCTGCAACTTCAACCGCTACTTCAACTGTTGCCAGCTCTGCAGCCCAAGCTAGTGCAACCACATCAGCCAGTGATGCTGCTTCAACTGCTAGCGCCGTTACAGCTAAGAGTACGGTAAAAGCTGCCGTTGCAACACCAACTTCAGCTGCCGCAACTTCTTCAGCAACTGCAACGACTACGGCTGCAACGACCGCACCAACGGTTACTGCACCTGCTTCACAAGCTGCAGATAAGACTGCTGATGGATCCGTTGATGCTAGGACGCTTTCAAGTGCCGCAACTTCTACTGGTTCAGGGACTTTGCAAGATACTCGCGGTTATATCCAGACTAATGTTGATGGGACAGATATCAAAGTTACAGCTGGTCACAGTTATGCAGTTGCCATTCGTTTAACTAAGAGCGAAGCACTTGATTGGGCAAACGCTTCTGGTCAAGTTTCAATCGCACCAAATGGTTCCAACAGTAACGGGACTTGGACCGCTGTTGAATATGCTACTGAATCCGGTAAGGAATACAGTTATGCTGCAGGTGCTTCAACTGCCACTGTTGATGTTACGAAGTTAACGGATGCTGACAATTATGTCACTGTTCTGTACACATTCAAGGCAAACGATGACGCAAAGACTGGTAGCCGCGCTGCTTCACTTGAATTTACTGGTACTACAGCCGTTAGTCAGCTATCATCGAATGCTAATAACAACGATGCTAATAAGCTAATTGAGGCTTGGAGCTACGAAACGCAAGCAATGGATACTTCCGTTGCTGCCGGAACTGTCGTTGTTCATTATGTTGACGAAAACGGCAATAAGATTGCTGATGACACCACGGTTAAAGGTGATGTTGACAACACTTACACTGTTACGCCAGCAACATTCAGCAACTACACCTTAGATACCACTAAATCGAGTGCCTTGACTGGTACGGTTGCTGCGGATACGACTGACAGTGATGGCAACATTACCAAGGTCGGTACTGAATTGACCTTAGTCTATTCACAAAATACTGAAGCTTCAAAATTAACGGTTAACTATGTCGACGCTGACGGTAACACGATCTTAGCTTCTAAGACCTACACTGAAGGTGCTGATGGGACTGCCGCTCAAGTTGGTGGGAGTTACAGCGTTAACGCCGCTGCAATCGATGGTTACACCTTGGATGGTGACGCAACTCAAACTGGGACCTTTCTTTCTGGTGGTAACACGGTTACCTTCACTTACACCAAGAACGCAACCCCAGTAGAACAATCAACTGTTACGGTTAACTACGTTGATGAAGATGGCAACACAATCCAAGCTGCTACTTCACAAACGTTAGACAACGGTTCAACTTACACCGTTGAAACTCCAGCAATTGATGGTTACACTTACAAGTCCGCCGATGCTGCTTTGAGTGGTACGGTTGATGGTAATAAGACAATTACCTTAACTTACACCAAGAATGCAACGCCAGTAGAACAATCAACTGTGACGGTTAACTACGTCGACGAAGATGGCAACACGATCAAAGCTGCTACTTCACAAACGTTAGATAACGGTTCAACTTACAACGTTGAAACGCCAGCAATTGATGGTTACACTTATAAGTCCGCTGATGCTGCTTTGAGTGGTACGGTTGATGGTAATAAGACAATTACCTTAACTTACACCAAGAACGCAACACCAGTAGAACAATCAACTGTTACGGTTAACTACGTCGATGAAGATGGCAACACAATCAAAGCTGCTACTTCACAAACGTTAGACAACGGTTCAACTTACACCGTTGCAACCCCAGCAATTGACGGTTACACTTACAAGTCAGCTGATGCAGCCTTAACTGGTACGGTTGATGGCAATAAGACCATTACCTTGACTTACACTAAGGATTCAACAACTCCTGTTGAAAACAAAGCTAACTTGACGATCAATTACGTTGATGCAGATGGCAACACGATCAAAGCATCTAGCGAAACTGAATATATCGTTGGACAAGCTTACACGGTTGGTCAACCAGAAATCGCAGGTTACACTTACGATCACGCAACTGGTGATGCCATTGCCGGGACGATTGCTTACAGTTGATGCAGATGGTAACACCATCAAGACCGCAACGACCACGACTTACAAAGTTGGGGACACTTACACGGTCGCAACACCATCCATCGATGGTTACACTTACAAGTCAGCTGATGGTAAATTGAGTGGTACGGTTACTGATGACGCAACGATCACCTTAACTTATGTTAAGAATGATAACGGCGGCACCACGACTGCACCAACGACCGCACCTGGTACTGGTGACAACGGTAACAATGGTGGTGGCAGCACTGCACCAACCACTGCACCTGGTACTGGCGACAACATCAATGGTGGCGGCACTGGTACGACTACAACTGCACCAACTACTGCACCTGTAACGACGCCTAGTGATGATGATGTGGATGACAACAACTCATCCAACGGTTCAACTGGTACAACCACTGCACCAGCAACGACCGTTTCTGATGATGAAGTTGCCCCAACCACTACGGCAACGACTAGCAACGGGACTAGTGGGGTTATGCCTGCTACGGCTGCAGCTTCATTGAAGCCAGTTGTAACGACTAAGACCACGACTTCTGACGCGAAGACGTTACCACAAACCGATGAAGACGAAAACGGGACAGCCTTGGCTGTGTTAGGTCTTTCAACCTTGTTGATGGGTTCAGCGCTATACTTTGGCGTTTCTCGTCGCAAGCATGAAGCATAATAATTAGAATAGCTTGATTATTTGCTGAACGGATAGAAGGGTCCGCGAAGACCCTTCTACTCTTTGAGCAAACAATCAAGTTTATGGAGGAGTTGCATTATGAAGATGTTCAATAAAAAGCGCAGAGATAAGAATGAGGATTACCGCAATCATTCTGAGCGTGCAACGGCGACTTCAACCGTTGCTGCTCAGAAGCCAAAACCAAAGGCAACCCAAAGCAGTACGACCCCTAATGTCCGGTCGGCTGCGGGTGTCCGGCCAACTAGTGCTGCCACCACGGCTTCAACTAGTGCCCCAGTTAAGGGCCAAAACCGGGTCAACCAACGGCGTGCGACTCAAACGGCGGCGAAGAATAGTGCTGCTATTGAACGTGAAATGGCCGACTTAAACAAGCAATACCAAACTTTACGGGGAGAACTTAAGGTTCAATTAGTTCAGGACCGTAAGCATGAAAAGCAACAGTATGAAACGTTAGTCGCTGAACAACTAAACTTAGAACAACAGTTAAAAGATGCTAAGGTCACTTTATCTAAGCAGGACAAAGTGGTGACGACTAATGACGCTGAACGTGATGGTATGGTCAAGAAGATCAATGCTGCCCAAAAGCGTTATGATGATGCCAAAAAGGCGCTTGCCAAGAGCGACCAGACGATCAAGTCATTAGAAAAGAAGATCACTCAGTCCGAACAATCATTAGCTGATTTGAAGCAAACTGAAGCTGATATGCGTAAGGCCATTCAAGGCGAACAAGACTTGAAGAAGTTATTCGTCCTCATGAAGCAACAAGAGAAGCAAGCGCAAGACCTGTATCAAAAGAGTGATTCAATCAACAGTGAACTCGTGAAACTTCAGAAGCGTGAACAGACTGAAACCCGTGAACGCTCACGGAAGGAACACGCGATTACGAGTGCGGAAAAAGACTTACATACCGCTCAAGATGCTTTGGTTGCGTACGATCGCAAGACGAAGAGTGCTCAGGATGAACAAGAACGTTCATTGAACCTCATTAATCAGAAAATCAATCGGTTACAGCATGACTATGATCAAAACGCCACGATCGTTACCGGTTTGCAACAAAAAATCGAAGGTATTGATGCTAAGTTAAAATCGGACTACGGCACGACTCACTTGGTTTCACCAGTAGAATTTGATCAATCAGCCAAATACTTCCTCTTCAGCACGGACTTGATCCAATCCTTATCCGCTGAAGAAAAAGCTTCCATGGAAATGATCATGGGACTCTTGAAGGATGAAGTCAAAGACGCTGCCAATGTGATTACCGTTAACTACAACGACAGTTTGCCAGAAATCTGGAACAGCTATCAATCAGCCGGTTTGGTTCAAAAACACACTGGTTTGTACAATATGTATTACACGATTCAAGCCAAGGTTCCGGGTGCGGTTGCTAAGACTAAGCCTGAATTACCTGACAATCCAGCATGGCAATACAAGCGCAATGCTGACAAGCAAATCGTTTCAATTGCTGACGATGAAGGAAACCCAATCATGACCTTGAAGTACCGCAAGAATGGTGCAATCTGGTACATGACGTACTTTAACGGCTCAATCGCTACTCGTCGGGATGTCTATGACGCCGCTGGTTTCTTATCAGTAACGCAATACCTTGACCGGACCAACAACTCACAAGTTACGTTGGAAAACTTCTATCGTCCAGACCACTCACTTGCAATGGTCAAGCAATATGGGAGCAACCACGAATTATCCATTCAACTTGTGAACAAGGAAGAAGCCATTACCAATGTCTTCCATTCCGAAGCACAATTATTGAACTGGTGGTTAGCATCCGTCTTACAACAACAAAAGAGCGTCTTAGTCATGGGCGTCAACTCACCGTTGTTTGACCAATGCTTGAAAGCAACTAATGACAACTTCCACTTATTGCCAATCGTTTCCGCTGATGATTTGAATGATCAACACGTTCAAGACATTATCAATGGCAAGAGCAAGTTATCCAGCTTAGTTGTAACGGACCATGATGTTCAAACTGCAATCGAAAAACAAATGACACGTGATCTTGAAATCACGGTAATGCCAACAGCAGAAGTCCGTGCGTAATTGCAGGGTTGTTGATGATACCTTGAACGTGACGCATGAATGGGGTTTTAATAATGATGAAGACTAATACCAAGAAGGCCAAGTATGACGATGATGAACTGTTTGAAAAGGTCTTAGTGGGAATGTCATGGCTGGAAAGTCACTTACGGGAGATTATTCAAACGATGGTGAAAGACGCCGATATTTCCTTTGAACAGTTTCTAATTCTCTACTATCTTGACCATAGCACTGACCACCGGATTACGGTGAAGGAGCTAGCCGCTGACCGCCACGTTTCGTCTTCCGCGATTTCAAGGAAGCTAACCTATCTAATCAACAATGATTTGATTGTGCTTAACATTGATCCTTATGATCGCCGGTATCGCTACTTAACGTTGACCGAGAAGGGCGAGAAGATGGCTCGCGCTATTGAAAAAGTAAATGAAGAACGCCTGGGTAACTTTCTCGATGAATTTGGCCGCATTCGGACCTCTGAATTAACTGATGAGCTTCGAATGGTCAGCAAGGTTCTCGTGGATACGAAAGAAATCAAGGGCTAGTAAAAAAACGCAATTCAGCTTATTAAACAAGCTGAGTTGCGTTTTTTTTGTGATGATTAGAAATTAATTGCCAACGAGAATAAGATAAAACCACCTAGCACCATCGCAATGATTGCCAAGACTAGCCATAGCAGTTGGCGAGCGCGTTGACTGACGCGTTGTTCAGTCTCACGCTTGGCTAGTGAGTGCGTTTGCTTCGCATTGAATAGGGAAGCATTCGTATTTTTGACCCAGTCGGCACCGCGTTTCCCATAGTAGGGATTGGTATGGTGACTAGTTGAGTGGGGAACCCGCCCATCTGGTTTGGTTAACGGTTGATAACGCCGCATCGTAATCCTCTTTTCACCGGTTGTTAGTTTTTCTGAGCCTTATAAGGAACGGCGTAGTTCTTCGGGGCGTCGCTCGCCTTTGCATACTTCCAATGCCCAGACATCTTTTTCTCTAGTGGGGCGTTGTCCTTGATGCAAGTAAAACGAGAGCCGACTTCATTTTCAATAATGAAAATCCGATTGAACTCGTGCCGCGTCTGAACAATGTGACAATCATCGTGATCGATACCAAAAACATCTTTGTATACCAATATCGTTATCTCCTTTGCATTGACTTTAAATGGAACCTAATTTACAAGGCTTAACAGACAGTCTACATCTCTATTATAAACCTCAACCAGAGTGCGTAAACCGTTTTGTTTGAGAAAAATGAAAAATTGGGTGCGGTGAGGGGAGTGTTGCAGGTGCGAATTGCAGGGGTTAATTTGTTATGAATCATGCCAGTTCTGAAGTTCAAAAACAGCCAGCTGAGGACCGCTGGAAGCAGTGCGAATTACCGTAGACATGCAGTGGTAGGCTTGTCCTACGCCGGCTTACAGGTATTCTGGGCAATGGCAGGAACGTGGCGGACACAGATTTAAGCCGACAACCCACGTCTTAAATACTGGTCTTTCACGTTGCCTGCGATATGGATGAAACGTGTTCAGGTCAGACTGGGACTTCCGGTTAGCTACGCCAGAACGCCAAGTGGAAGTTCGCCGCTTAACGTTCTAGCTAGGCTAATCCTCAGTCCCAACCCGTCTGAACCTCACATGCTGAGAATCACTGGGCCTTGCCCCGAATACCTTCCAGCCGGGATGGTATTCGAAAGGCGGAGGTGCGTGGACTCAACCTTTTGATTAACTGATCGTTGGTTGTTTGTAAGCAGTCATCTGCCATCCAACTGTAAGACTAGTCTTCAATAACAAGTAGTTGTCCTAATCGTGTGCTAGCCGGGCAAGCCGTCAGAATACTGAGCGTTGTAGAGATCTTCACTCGTCACCTGAAATAACAAAGTCTTAAATTCTGAACTGTTTGCACTATATCGACTAATCCCAAGACTAACGGCCGACCTTCGAACTTAGTATCGTCGGAATTAGCGAATAGTCTTCAGCTAATCTAATCGGCATTTAAATTTGAAAATTTCTTCTTGTATTCAACTACGGTCATCAACTAAACTAGTCAACAAGAAGGTGAGGACTTGTCAAAGACAGAACTTGATCGGCTATTTAATCATTTTCGCCAGCAACTGATCGTCTGGGCGGTGACTGCAATTGGTTTAGCCGTGATGCGTAATTTTTTATTACCACAATTATTAACGTTTGTCTTCTGGTGCAGTGTGGCGTATTGCTTACTACTTTTCATCGGCCTAGTCATCGTCACTATTTTTCGTTGGCGACGCTCATAATTCATTTGACAAGTGCCTTATCATTCGGTAAGATAATAAATGAATTTGTGCCCGCTGGTCAAATTGGTTAAGACGTCGCCCTCTCAAGGCGGAGTTACGGGTTCGATCCCCGTGCGGGTGATAAGTCGACAAATATAGAGAAACGACAAAGCACCAAAACGCTGATATAAAGGCGTTTTGGTGCTTTTGTTTTACACTCGAAAACCACTCAAACACGATATGTTCTTCCACGATTCTTCCAAAAACGAAAAAAGTAGCCAAAATATAGCAGTTTTTGGAAGAAAAATTAACAAATGATTTTGTAATCCCTTGTGGCACAAGGGATACAGCAATCATAAAATTATCATTTTTAAAATCCTTCGTCCATTAGCTCGGTAGCCTTCTTATCTGACACGCCGTTTTCTTCTTCAATAAGATGGACGTAGGTGTTAACGGTCGTTTCTAGTTTTTGATGTCGAAGGCGATGTTGGACATAGGGAAGGGACTCATGATTTAAGATAAGAATCGAAGCGTGTGTGTGCCTCATGGCGTGTGTTGTAACTTTGTTGATCTTTAGACGGTTACAAATACGTCCTAGCTCTTCGTTTGCATTCCCATTGCCCACGATCTTTCCTAGTTTAGACCAAAATACGAGGTTCTTAGGATTCTTCATTTCGTGTAGTTCTAAATAATCTTTCTGCGTGCTACGATAGGCCCTCATAAAACGACAGTAGGCGGGTCCTATGGTTATATCTCCATCGGCCTGTCCATTTCCCTTAGTTGGACGAAAAGTCTGTCTACGGGCGTCCCACTGCTGTTTAATGTGAACTATTCCATTATTCAAATCCAAATTATCCCACGTCAGACCAGCAGCTTCCTCGAACCTGGTTCCAGTTTCTAATTGAAACAGCATCATCAGCATAGTCATGTGGTCATAATCAGCCGTTTTAATGAGGTATTTACGCAGCTTCTTATAATCGGACAACGTCAAATACTTTTCCTCTACGGGCTTAGGAGGGCGTCCAGTGACGTGTGCCTTGTAAGCAAAGTCTCGTTTTAGAATACCATCAGCTACGGCGTCCTTGATTGCAGTGTGTACTTGTTGATGAAGCTTGTGAGATGTGGCAATTCCATGACTGCGGCCAAATTCATTCAGGAACTTCTGGTAATCTGGACGTTTAATTGCGCTCATAGGTTTATCCTTAAAATATGCAGAGACGTGACGCCAGTTGCCCATATACAGCTCGTGAGTATGACGCGATACACCGTCAGTTTTGTAAATTCTGATCCAATCAAGAAAGTAATGCTTTAGACTCTCGGTACTACGTGATAAGTCAGCACCTTCCAGCAGAGCATTCTTAGTTTTAGTTTCCCACTCAACAGCGTCAGTTTTGCGCTTTTCTAAATGAGTAACCGACTTATAGTTACCGTCATCATCCTTATAAGAGACACGGGCTTGCCATTTACCATTATTAAGTTTGGTTACTGACATGTTTTATTCCTCCCAACTGGAAATAACAATAGGTTAATATTGCCAAACGTATGTTCTTTTTAACTCAAAATATATACCCCAATAAGGGGTATATAAAACAAAAAATACATTATTAATTACAAATGATAAATTTTAATTCTGCCAGGATAATCAAAATAATCTTTATCATTGGTTAAAATTCCTAATCCGTTTGAAATGGCATCATTTATAATGATTTCATCGTTAAAATCATACATAGTATAATCATAAATAGATTCCTGTACTTTGTCGTTGTTGGCTGTCGTTAGACTTGCTAATGGCAATATTTCGGATTTAACACTTTCGATTGCTAAATCATAATTAGTATTAAAGTCAGGAGTAGGACGGTAATTCTTTTTATATGAAATATTTCTATTAATATGATTTGCTTGTTTAAAACTCTTAAATGCTAACCTAGTCGTGAGGTTAATGTATTCTGATATTATTTGTGCGTTTATGAAGAGTGGATTTTTTTTAGTTACTAGTTGCTCAAGTAAATCAGAATAGCCATGGTCATTTTGAGAGGCTTGGATGCCGAAAATATATTGCCATATATTTGTATCGACAAGTAGTCGCTCATTACCACTTAGCAGTGTCGTGTGTAAGTTGATATCAGTTGCCATGGTATAAATCCTCATTAATATCGTTGTCGCTGAGTTTGTTTTTTGCGTTTTCCATAACTAGCCTTACTTTATCACGTTGTAATGAGGTTAAGGTGTTTCCATCAATTTTAACGTATTCATTCAATGTATGTTTATCACCAATTGAATATAATTGACCAATTGCAATGTTTAAAAATGCCGTTGTGAGAGTTGTGATTCCAGAGAAATCAACCGACACCGTTTCTTTATTTGCAACTGAATCTGACAATGATTTATAGATATAGTTTGCTTTATCCGCTGTAACAGCAAGTGGCGTTTTAATTTCATCTCGTACTTTTAATATTTTCAATAGAGTTACTCCTTTATACTAAAAAATAAGTAGATCATCAGTATCATCAGGTTGCAAGTTACTAATTCTATCTAGATTATAGTTTAAGTTGATCATTGTTCCATGAAATTTGCTACGAAGTTCTTCCATATGGGGTTCACAGCCATAATTATATTCTACCAGACCATAGCCAGATAGAATTTTAAAATCACCCAGTGTTTTAATTGTATTTTTAATGTCATAAAGACCCAATCCCCCGATTCTCGATTTTGTAGAAGTACCCTCCATTGTTGCCCAATTGATAAAATCGTAATCGGAATTAAACATTAATGAGGATTGTTTATAGATGTGATAGGGGATCGATTCTCCATAATCCGCAATAGAAAATGAAAGTAATTTTTTATTTGGAAAGAATTGTCCACACATGCAAAAATAACGTGATTTAGAATGTTCTAAAACATTATGAGCTAATTCAAAGATAGCCGACTTAATAATTTCATTTTGCGAAGTAGTAATTTGACGATCCATCATTTGAAAAACCTTAGTATTCAAATAAGTGTCGATTGTTTTTGTTTGTCCAGTCTCTAATTCGATAAAGGGGATAGTAGTATTATATGTGTCTGGTGTTTTAACACCAATACCAAAGTTTTTAAGGAAGCCGTTTTTAGACAAAAATTTTGAAATATTGTCTGACATACCACTTGCTTTAACGTCGAATCCATGAAATTGTAACGTTCGAATAATGTTCCCAATAAACGTTGTCATCTCAGCATTTAACCAATTGTTATGTGAAAAGTTTATAGTTACTTGATCATCTTCGGTAATATCAAGTAAGGCAACGTTATTTAGAATATATTC
>NZ_JAGYGS010000035.1:0-33375 GCF_018991185.1 Lactiplantibacillus sp. 7.2.4 | reverse complement strand
CCGTGTGTTAATCGCTTAACACAGCTTAGTTATCATAACATCTTAACCAATATCTTGTCAACAACTTTTTTTAAGAAGCAACTTGATTAATTTGTCATGGTTGCCGTTGCGACAACAGAAACTATCTTACCAATTACCGAAGAAGTTGTCAACAACTAATTTCAATAATTATTTGGTGGTGATTAGCGCCTGCCGTAGCAGCAACGTTTACTAATATACCAACTGGCATTGAAACTGTCAACAATAAATCGAATCTTTTTTCAAAAAGTTGAAAATATCGCCTAACAAACGCCCCCACTTTCAATAATAGACCGCATCAAAAAAGTGTCGTCACCACCGATATGATGGGAACGACACTTCACGATTGCTCATTCAGACGAGCTATCCTTAAATCTACATTTTTAACCGTGCTTTGACGAATGGACTGATTCCAGCAACGATTGGGAATGCTAAGACCGCACCAGCAGCCCCCTGAATCAAATTAGTTGGGACGCCGACTAGGCCAGTTGCTAACGTATATAGTAGTGAATCGGTAATAAAGTAACCGAGTACCATCACCACTGCCCCAGTTGCCAAAGCAGCAATCTGGTGACCACGTGATTTGCCTGCACCTAAGTAACCAGCTAACCAGCCTTCTAAGCCATGCGCAATCAATGAGAAAAACATATATTGCGGATAACCTAATAAAAGGTCCAGCAATAGTCCGCTGGCGCCACCAACAATGACGCCGCCACGACGCCCAAAGATCAATGCTGCAATAAAGATGCCCGCATCGCACAAATTAATATAGCCGTGCGTCATCGGAATCGGAATATGAAAGAAAATTGAAATAACGACGTTGAGGGCGATCAACATTCCTAGTGTTGCGACCGTCCGCGTATTGAATTTAGTCTCTACCAAATGACTCATCCTCCCAAATTATTATGCCTATACTTCGACTCCCCGCCAATCACAGATTAGACTTATAATTAGTGTACACCAATTGCAACTTACGATAATAAGAAAAAGACCAGGCCCAACTAGGTCTGGTCAGTCAACTAACTTAAATTACTTAACACGCGCCAAGAAATAACGCTTTTTCCCGCGACGAACAATCACAAACTTACCATTAAAGGCAGCCGATGGATCGATTTCGGCATCCACATCCGTCACTTTTTCACCGTTAATCCGAATTGCGCCATTCTTCACGTCTTCACGAGCTTGCCGGCGTGATGGTTCGAACTTTGTTGCGTCCACTAACCACAAGATGATGTTTTGCTTTTCAGCCGTCACATCCGCAGAAGGCACACCTTTGAAACCTTGTTCGATTTCGTCAGCGGTCAAGTTCTGAACGTCACCCGTAAATAAAGCTTTGGTGATGTTTTCAGCTTCAACGACCGCTTCCTTGCCATGGACGAATTCCGTGACTTCTTCTGCTAAGCGACGTTGGGCTTCCCGTTTTTCAGGTGCAGTCTTAACGGTCTCAGCTAAACGGTCGATTTCTTCATGGCTCAAGAATGTGAAGTACTTGAGATACTTGACCACATCTCGGTCATCCTGATTGATCCAGAATTGGTAGAACTCGTATGGAGAGGTCCGTTCAGGGTTCAACCAGACAGCACCACCCGCGGTTTTACCAAACTTGGTCCCATCAGCCTTCAATAGTAACGGAATCGTCAATCCATAAGCCTTCGCGTCGTTACCTTCCAAACGATGAATCAAATCAGTTCCGGCCGTAATATTGCCCCACTGATCAGCACCCCCAATTTGTAATTGGACGTGTTCTGCACGGTATAGGTGCAAGAAGTCGATTGATTGCAAGATTTGGTACGTAAATTCCGTGTATGAAATCCCGACTTCCAACCGACTCGCCACGACTTCCTTGTTCAGCATGGTGTTCACACTGAACAACTTCCCGTAATCACGTAAAAAGTCTAATAATGAAATCTTTGATAACCAATCATAGTTATTGACGATTGAAAAGTTTTCATCGGAACCGAACAGCTTATGCATCTGTGCGTTCAAGCCATCCTGATTATGCTTAACTTGGTCCATCGTCTGTAATTTACGTTCCGAATTTTTACCTGATGGGTCCCCGATAGCACCAGTCCCACCACCAACGACGACGTATGGGTGATGTCCAGCTAACTGGAATCGTTTTAAAATCATGAATGGAATCAAGTGCCCGATGTGCATACTATCACCAGTCGGGTCGATCCCACAGTATAACGAAACGGATTGGTTCTCAGTGAGTTCCTTCAAACCAGCTTCATCAGTCTGTTGGTTAATGGCGCCGCGCCATTTTAAATCATCAATAATATTCATGCTGTTCCTCCTTAGTCGTTGTCCCGGATAAAAAGAAAAAAACTCGTCCCTGTCTAAAAACAGGGACGAGTTTTCCGCGTTACCACCCAAGTTATCACCAAATGTGATCGCTCATTGATTCGTAACGGAAATCATCCGGCCAATGGCAGTTCACGTTATGTAATTCATCCTCGACCACAGCTCGGTTCACACCAACCACCGAGTCGCTTAACTGTTGGGTCGACGACTACTAATTAACGATCACTACTTTTTAATTATTACCTGTCATCATAAGCCCTCACTTGCCAAATGTCAATCACGTTTTGTCAGGTCCGTTCATTCAAGGCTTAACTGAACAGCACGGCTGTAATTAGATGCCAAACTAACAAAACATCACCACAATCCAGCAAGTCACTAACAGCTATCATCAGCATCACCACAACGGCATCGTCACAACTCAATTTGAACAGACATTATTACGTATCTTAATCGCTCGGCATTGCCTCACGTGCTCGTCGGTCAGTGTCAAAATTTTCAGTCACTTTGGCTCGTTTCAGACCATCAAAAAACATCAGCTCGTCATCGTTCCCATCCCATGACTGACTGATGTCCATAATTGATTTAGTTGGTTTTAGCTTGTGCGGCAATCTTGATGACCGTGTTGGCCTGTTGTCCTTGAACCTTGGAAACTTGGGCCCCATTTTGCCATTCCACGGAATTAGCTTGCCCATTTTGAGCAGTGTCGTAAACCGTGACCGAACCACTGGTGACATTTTTAGCCGTCAAGTCTTGCTTTTGCAATTGCGTGTTGACTTGATCGGCAAACTTAGTCGGGTTCGTTGCAACGTCTTGCGTATTCGCAATCGTCGTTACGGACCAACTACCCGTATTCCAGTGAACATAGACCTTGCCCATGGTGCCTTGAACCGTGGCTGAAGTGCCCGAGCTTAGCTTGACACTGTCACCCTGCGTATCCGAGACGGCACTGACTTGCTTGCTCGCATCGCTCGAGTTGTTATAGTCAGTTTGACGATAAGTGGCCGTGGTCGAACTCGTGCCGGCCTTGGTGTACTTCACGCTATAATTGCCTTTCGTCCCACTGGCAGCCGTCGCCTTCACCGTTTGATCGGTGCCTTTGACCGTCGTTGGTGCGGCAGTTTGGCTAACTGACGTGACTGTATCTGATGCCGCGTGCAACACATTCGTAACTGAAGGGGCTGCGAACAAACCGACGACTAATATCCCAGTCGCGCTTGCAATCCCCAATTGAATCTTACGTTTAAAGTTCATACAAAAATACCCTCCTGATTTATCCAACAATTTAAATCTTGACTACTGTTACACCTAATCTCAGTTCCACGGCCCAGTCAGCTACTTGAAGCAGCATTCAACGACGAGTTTTCCGCATCGGTTTATGTACAGCATGGTTCTGCTTGACAACTCGATGTTGACGATTGGTCCGAGCGCTGCTTGAACGCTTGGCACGGCTAACTCGCTTCAAGCTTACAGTGTGCCGCCGATTTTTAGACTTCGACCGTGAGCGACTTAAACGGGGCGCCCGTTTCGACTTAGCAACGCGGTGCACCCGTTTGGACTTAGTCTCGGTTTTGCGTTTAGCGACCAGCATCGTCTTATGACGAACCGGCGCCACCGATTTCACCACCGGCTTGGTAGTGGCGCTTTTTACCAGTGGCTTCACTGAGTGCTGACTCGTTCGTGACTTGGTCGACCGCTGTTTTGATAACGACTTCAGACTGGTCCCTTTGGTCTGATGCAACCGTTTGATTGCACGTGTCGCCCGTACCACTGGCTTGACCCGCTGCTTGGTTGGCGTTGATTTAGTTGGCGACGTCTGACTGTGCGTCGACGTAACTGCCAACTTAATCACGGGATGGTTTGGCCTTGTCGCCGGCCGTGGGTGATACACCGCAACCGCGGGCGTGGTGGCTCGTTTACTGGAAACGTGGTGAACAACTGCTTTAGTGGTTCCCAGCCACCATGAAACTGGGTGAACGCCCGTCATCACGCGACTGTTATCGACTGGTGCAGCTAATCCGGCCAGATGGTAACGGTCAGTATATTGCCACAACGCTGCCGGAACAATCGGTGGATTCCGCGTGATTGCGCCAATCCACTGCGCATCGAAACGCTGTCGTGCTTGATTGGCATACGTTAATGCGAAGGACGCGTACGAATAAAAAATCAGTTTCTTCTTCGTCAGCGACCGCATCTCGTGATACCAAGCAGCAACGGCGGCATTAGTTGACCCTGAACGAACCGTGTCGACCTCAAAATCCAACGCATAAAAACGGGCGGCTTTATTCGAACGGGCGTAGAAGGCCTGGGCCTCACGCCGCGCACTCGCTGCATCCGTGAATTGTGAAAAATCATACTCACCAAATGGAATGCCATAACGCACATACAGCGCCGTATTATTGACGGCATCCCGATCCACGTAACCAATCCCGTATTGACGACGATTGATGACAAACAACACTTGCCCCTTCATCGCCTGAACCTGACTGGGCGTCAAACGGCCCTGCCACTCTGAGATATCAACGACGGCTTGCCCCTGCGCTTTTGCAGTGAGTCCCCCACTGAGACTAGTTGCAACAGCAACAACAACGACCCAACCTAACTTGCTAATTTTCATGATGCGGCCCCTCTCCCCATGTCTGAATCCGCAATAAAACAATGAAAGTCGTCAACGGCCCACTTCCCCAAGTTCGGTCATTAACCTGCTATCAACAGTTTATTATAATCAATATTAACATTCTTATCCTACCCAATCATAGGCCAATTTTAACGGAAAAGGACGTCAATTCGGTTTCATTTAAGTTACAGCTTGTTAACAACCGACCGCCCCTATATGGTTAATAATATGAACAAGTCTGGAAACCCGGAGATGGTTGTTACAATCAGGTTACAGCCGACTATTTCAGTTACACGTCATTGAGAATTAGCGCAGATTTTGCCTGATTTGCGGTTATGTTTACCCGCTAATTGATCGTCGTTTTTATCCGCTGAGTTGGTGTTTATTTTGGCCCTTAACTTACCGCTACGTTTGCACGGTGACTGACCATTCAATTCCATCCTTCTCACTCCATGCTTCCACGGTAGCCAAAAAGGCCGCCCCAAGAATTAACGTTTCATTCTTGAGACGACCTTAACTGGTCAATGATTATTTTAATGTGGCAAGGTTAACACGATGGCTTGCTTACCCATCTGATTATACGCCGCTTCGAAATTCTTCCAACTGACCGCTTGTTGCTTGTGGCCGTATGGATTGTTGATATAAATCACTTTCTTAGCACGATTGAACCCGACGATCACAACGCTGTGCATATCATATGTAACCTTCACGGACCCTTGTGGCGTTTGCCAGGTCTGCATCGTGCTGACGGGCGCAAATGACGCCGTTGTAATCGTCCAAACTGGGCGTCCCAATTCTAATTGCTTCAGAACCGTGCTAAAGCTGGACCCCGTTAAGTCCTTAACGTGACTGGTCTCGGTCTTCGCCAATTGATAGATTGGTTTGTGATAAACACCCAAACCAGGCTGGTTGCCGGTAATATCGCCAACAAAGCCATAATTCGGATTCCCATGTTCCCCATCTGAATAAGTGAGTGGTACACTCGTAATCTTCGCCGCTAACTGATTCTTAGTCACGTTGATATGCGCGTAATTCATCAACATCGTCAGTGATGTGACCTCACAACCATTATATAAACGTGGTGTTGTCATCTGATTGACCAACGGCACATTCAATTTAACTTGATTGACCGTTTTCGGTTCCGATTGTGAACTAGATTCGGCTGCTTGGTTCGCTTGCCGATTCGTGAATGATGCGTCGATCCAGTCGGAAACCTGCGTACTAGTGAATCCAATGACCCCCAAAAGCACCATGGCAATTATGAGTAGCGTCCAATTACGGCGCCGCTTACGTAAATGTCTTGGCATCTGTTACCATCCGTTTCTCTAATTAATTTAATAAGCTCAGCTTACAAACAAGCTATGTAAGTATCATACCATGAAGTATTTCAGAAAACAGCTTTAATAACCGAAAGTTTTTCACGTGGCTATCTTGCCAACGACACTTGCTTAGTTAAGATAATATGGTCGTCAGTCATCGAAACCGCGTGGTGGTTCTTGTTAATTGCTGTCAACGCGACCCGATTACCTAGATTCCCGGAAAATTAGAAAAGAACGCAACTACTACTGAAAATTTACATAAACCCGCATTACTTCCGGCGGTTGCAAGTGGGTTGTCTCTAAATTTTAGCCCTGGCGCGTTTTAGTCATGGCTCATAACAATCGTTGTGAAATTTTAATCAAAGTTACTATTGATTAAAGCGCTTTCTTTATTACAATAGTAGTAAAAGCTAATTAATCATTTTGTTAATGACTGCGAAAGGATTTGACCGAAATGACACGCACTGATGACCAAATCGACAAACATTTACAATCCGCTCTGTTTGGGACCCCTGTCTTGCATCCTGATGAACAACACCGCAACCTCGGCACGTTTCATGAACGCATCGACCTCGGTATCACGTTCACGCAGGCGCTGATGCGCGACTATTCTGCCGAACTGCAAACTGAGATGGACGCCCACCCCGACTACCAGTTGTTACTACACGGTCTCCTTGATGAGGACATATTGAATCGGTATATCAAACTCGCCAATCAACAACAAATCCGATTCGCGATTCGCAACGATTTAATGTACCAGCATACCCCGACTAGCCTTGCCGTGGCCCTGGTCGCCAATGACGCAATCAATCCGGCGACAATCGATATTGACGAGCGGTTTCCGTTGCCACCCTTGAGCACGACCACCCCGCTGTCCCATGACCTATTGCTGGACCATATCCATCAACACCTTGAACGCAACCGGCAACTGTTTAACGGCCGGCACCATTTAATTTGAGCGCAGTTGAAAAGTTTCAAAACACCATCCCAACTAAACAACGCACCCCGTGAGCGGTTCAATCAACAACCGTTCACGGGGTGCGTTGTGCACTGGCGACTAATCACGTTACCCATACGCCAAATGATGAAAATACGTATCGTGCTAGTTATTTGTCATGATTTATGGTTAATACGTGCCAAATTGGCGTCCTGTTCGTCAGCCAATGGACGTCTTAGTCCGACTTCCGGGGCCGGCTGACAATTGCTGGAACGTGAGCCGACATCGATTTGAACTCACGCAGAAGACCACTGCGCAATTTCAAATACGAGTCTTATTCTAAGCCGGAAGCAGCCCACTTCCAGCTAAGAATAATTTGGCTACTGAGCATTGTCCGCCGCCCCCCTCCAGTCGGGAAGCCGTTCGAATGGCGGATGAACGGCCACCTATCTGGGTGCAATTGACCACTAAATATTAGGAGACAGGTCCTTTGAGCAACCTTTTTTAATCGATATTGATGCTGCCTTATGACATTTTGGTACTGAGAAGATTACTGAATATGATCGCCGGATATTGGTCTTGAATTTTGTCGATAAAATTACTTCCGTTTAGAATTAACGACATTGCTATCTCAAACGACTAGAGAAAATTCTGACAAGTTCAGTCAAGCTGCTTGTCAGAAGCCTTAAAGCTTGGGTAAAAAAAATTAACTATTGTTAGAACCAGTCTGACAGTTCAATATCAAAATTCCCTAGTACCAAGGAACCAACGATCAATCCATCAAAAATTGAGTCCACAATATTCGCCTTTCGAATACCTGGAAGCCAGTGTAGGACGAACAACACGACAGCTTTACGCTAACTCGCTTTGTTTCCAGCGGTTCTTAGCTGGCAGCACTTGAACCCCAAAAATAGCATGATTTAACCATCTTTAAAGCTAAAGAGAAACTAGCGCAACATGTTTTAGAATATCAATTGCATTACACTAATCACAAGCGGTGGAATCAACAACGATGGCAACAAGTTGAGTGTACTGAACTACTTGATTTTCAGCAGGCCGAGACCGGATGCTAAGATCAGAATTCCACCAACAATCGTGATTTCGTTGAGTATTACCGTACTCAGCGCACCTTTTAATAGCAACGCCAGCACATAAATACTGCCTTGCCAACAAAATAACACCACGGCGGCCAGTGCAATTCCAAAGCCAAAGGTCGACGCTAAAACGATTGACGTGATCCCATCCAGCATCCCATTGGTGAACAAAAAGGTGTAGTCGTGCTTCAAAGCGGCTTCAATCGGTCCCAGAATCGACAATGAGCCAATGCAATACAACAAGATGGCCGTGGCCAGTCCTTCAGCTAAATTGCCACCAGCCAGCCTGCCTACCAATCGGTCAAAGCGGCCCTGAATATCTAGTGCTTGCCCAATCAGGCCACCAACTGCCAGGCTGACGATGAATAGCACCGGATACTTACTTTGCGGCATTCGCTGAACAACCGCGTTGATTCCAATCACACAAGCTGCTAATCCCAGCCCCTGAATCAAAATATCATGATAGGCTGGTTTGATCCCTTTTTTAAAGAAATAGCCAATGATACATCCGGCCAAAATCATGCCAGTATTGAAAAACGTCCCAATCATGTCCTCACTCCTCCGTATCTCAATTATTATCCTCATTTATTGTCATAACTGCTTAAATCACTCCGACAACAAGTAACACTCAATAATTGACCAATATGCGACCAATTAGACGGTCAAACTATTGGCTTGCATGGTGCCGTTGAGCTGATTAGGCTGCATATCACAATAATCATCACACTTAAGGTAACCACCGCGTTTATGGAAGTCCAGATATTAAATGGCACGACAACGCCCAGTTCACCAGGCAATTGTCGTGCCATTTGAAATTACTGAATTAATCGGTCGCAATCGCCCTTATTTGGCTGTTGTCCGCGCCCGACCAGCTCGAATTTCTGCCAAATAGTGCTCACTTTGCGCACTGTCAAACTCGTTCTCGGACTTTCCGATGATGACCGCGGCCAATGAATTCCCGACCACGTTCACAACCGTCCGCCCCATATCAACAAGTCGGTCGATCCCGGCGATGAAGGCCAGTCCTTGCACGGGAACGCCAATCGTTGAAATCGTCGCCAGCAAAACCACGAACGAAGCACCGGGCACCCCGGCGATCCCTTTGGACGTAATCATCAAAACGACCAGTAACGTTATTTGTTGACTCAGTGACAGGTGAATACCGTACGCTTGTGCCAAGAAAAGCGCCGCCAATGATTGGTAAATCGCCGAACCATCCAAGTTGAAGGTATAACCCGTTGGAATCACGAACGAGACGATGCCTTCACTAACGCCGTACTTACCCATTTTATCAATAATCCGTGGTAAGGCTGCTTCAGAACTCGCCGTTGAGAAACCGAGCACCATTTCATCACGAATCACACGTAACAAATGCCAGATGTTTAACCCGAACAATTTGCCGACGATACCCATCACGACCACAATAAAGAGCGCCATCGTGATATAGGCCAGAATGATGAAATAACCCAGTGGTGCCAAGGCTTTTAATCCCATCTCTGCCACTGTGACGCCAATCAACGCACAGACCCCGATTGGCGCCGTGTGCATGACCCAATTAGTGACCTTGAACATCGCTTCTGCCACGGCATTCATGAAGTCCAAAATGATTTTGCCCTGTTCGCCAATCGCCGCGGTTCCTAAACCGAAGAAGACCGCAAAGAAAATGACTGGAATCATGTCACCAGCTGAAAGTGACTTGAACACGTTTGTCGGGATAATGCCCATCACCGTGGACCAGATGCCGTTGTGTGAGACGGTCTTGGCCGTCTGCACATACTGACTGATGCTCGAAGCGTGCAACTGGTGGATATCAATGTAATCGCCGGGATGGAAGACGTTACCCATCAATAACCCTAACGCGATTGCAATCGTGGTCATAACTTCAAAGTAAATAATCGTCTTTCCACCGATTCGACCAAGCTTCTTCAAATCGCCCATGTTCGCGATCCCCGTTATCAGACAGGCCACCACGATTGGTAGCACGATCATCTGGATCAGACTAATAAACATGGTCCCGATATTCTGCATCGCGGTGATGGCCGTCTTATTGCCATAAAAAACGACGCCCAAAATAATACCTAATACGAGTCCAATCAATATTTGCCAGCCCAAACTTAATCGAAACTGACGGTACCGCTTCATCTTTCCCTGCTTAGCCAAGCTATTCCGCCCCATTCTCATTTAGTGGATATTTAATTAATCTTTGACACACAATATTAATATTTTAGCACACCTAATCACAATATGAGAATTAAATTAAAAATTCCCGAAATTTTGTCATGGACGCCTGTCAGCTTGGTAGTTAGTATCCGCCTGGCACCTCATAATTCAACGGTCTGGCGGCTAAAGTGTCATTGGGATTGAGGCAAAAGCCGAACATTATTGATTACTCGAAATCCGAAGCAAGCACACTCCGGTAGTCTGCCGGTTTCAGAAGTTGTCACCCACCTGACCAGCATGCACCATCGACCGCATACTCAGCCGCAGTTCCCCTGACCGACAAGCATAAGCAGTCTGCCTAATCGTTTTTTATGACAGCCGGCCACTCCCTCAGACCAATCTTTTTGGACAATCGACCTCCCACAAATCAAAAAAATTAGCTTGAATCATCACCATCATCAGTGCCAATTCAAGCTAAAGCTTTCGTATTTTAAGTTAACGTTCAGTCACCACGCACAAAACGTTCAAACTAGCCTACATTTTGACAACGTCACTATTTTGAGCGCGTCATCCGATTATAGACCGCCGCACTGACCCAGTCAGCTGTCCACATCCATAACACGTGGCCGATACCTTCAGAGACGTGTTCCGCCATCGGTTGATTCTTGGCAGCCGGGACCGTTCCCAATGCTGGCAATAGGATATGATGGAAGGCCGTCCAGACGCCTAAGCCATAGAGGGCACTACTGCCGCCCTTGGCTTGTGGATGTTTGCGAGCCCAGATGCTGTAAGCGACCGCAAAAGTCGTTGAAAAACCAAAGTGCATCACATAGCTGACGCCCGGTAGTTGTTGTCCCGAATAGGTATACGTCGCATGCGTTAAACTGGCAGGGACGCCGATTTGTTGCAATAATTGTTGTGGGGGATTGGTTTGGTCCCGTTCAGGCGTGCGTGGCGGTAACACATTCTCCCACCCTAACTTAACTAGACCAGAGATAATGCCACCAGTAACTCCTGCAATCACGGCGGCCCGGTGGTTAAACTGCTTCTTGACCATTAATAATTACCTGCCTCTCTATTCAATAAGTTAATCATACCAGCCTTTGGAACCATTTCGAAATGATTTATCTTCTGTTTTGAATAAAAAGTTTGCTTTTTAGGGAATCAGCGTGCTAAGATAAAACCATTCATTTATCACTTGATAAACGAAATTAAGGGAGGAATCGCAATGTATTTAGGATTAAAAGAAATGGGGTATGAAAAGCTGCGCTATGGCTTACTCAGTGGCGTTTTGTTACTGATTGCCCTCGTCGTCTTCATGCTGGCGGGACTGGCAAATGGCCTTTCCAACGGTAACCGTCAAGCGGTCGACCAGTGGCATGCTCAGACCGTGTACTTGAATAAAGACGCGAACCAGACCCTCTCTGCGTCCCAGCTTAAGTTGGCGGATCAAAAGCACCTGACCGGCGATGATATCGCGCCACTAGCCAGTTTGTCCGGAACACTTCGGACCACCAACAACCGACTCAAGACAACTGCCAGTGCCTTTGGAACGACCCGCGACAGTTTCCTGATGCCTAAGGTCCTGACCGGCCATAAAATCAATGGTAAAAACCAACTACTGATTTCTGCCGCACTCAAGGATAAGGGCTACCACCTCGGGCAAAAAGTCCGCATTGGGACGACCGACCATTACGTCACAATCGTCGGAACCTTTAAAGCCAGCACTTACAGTATTGCACCAACCGTTTATACCGATGTTGCCACGCTGAACCGGCTCAAAGGCAATCCCGTGACGAGTGGTGACCAACAACCCATCAACGCGTTTGTCACCAAGAAGAGTCACTTCAAGAACTCAAAACACGGCGACATGCAACGATTGAGCATCGCGACCTTCATTGAAAAACTGCCTGGTTACAGTGCGGAACAACTGACACTTAACACGATGATCTACTTCTTGTTCGTGATTGCTTTGGCCGTCATCGGGATTTTCATGTTCGTTTTGACCTTGCAAAAACAAGCCTTGTTCGGTGTCCTAAAGGTCCAAGGTATCGGAACCAAGCACATTTTAGCCGCCTTACTCACGCAAAGCGTTGCGATGGCCATCATTGGTATCGGGATTGGTTTATTGATAACGGTCGGTCTCGCCCGAATCATGCCGGCTGGTTTACCGTTCGCCATTGATTGGCCACAATTCGGTATCTACAGCATCGCGCTACTCTTAGCGGCCGTGGTCGGCGCCCTGCTTTCATGGCGGACCGTTGCTAAAATCGACCCAGTCGTCGCCATTGGATAAGGAGGAATCGTTAACATGACACAACCAGTCTTAGCTTTAAAAAACATCAATAAACAATTCGGTCACGGTCATACGGCAGTCAACGCCCTGACTGACGCCAATTTCGAAGTCAGTGCCGGTCAATTTGTGGCCATCATTGGGCCATCCGGTTCTGGTAAATCGACCTTCTTAACGATTGCGGCCGGCTTACAAACGCCAACTAGCGGGCAAGTCGTTTTAAACGGCCAACCATTGACCAATCAGACCGAGAAACAACGACTCGCCTACCGGTTTAACGAAATTGGCTTTATTCTGCAAAGCTCCAACCTGATTCCGTTTCTCACCGTCCGTGAGCAGTTCAAATTAGTCGACAAAATGGCGAAACGGAAGTTCAACCAATCAGGTACGGATGAATTACTAGCTGAATTAGCCTTAACTGAGGTTCGCAATGCTTACCCGAGTGACCTCTCCGGTGGTGAACGTCAACGGGTCGCCATCGCCCGCGCACTCTACAACGACCCCAGCGTTATCCTCGCCGACGAACCCACTGCAAGCTTGGATACCCCGCGTTCAATAGACGTGGTCAAACGCCTCGCCACTGAAGCTCACCAGCACAACAAGGCCATCGTCATGGTGACACATGACCAACGTCTCATCGATGACTGTGATGTGGTTTATCAGATTGAAGACGGTAAAATGAGCCGGCGCGATTAGTTACCTAGCGCTTCTAAAAACTCGCTGTTCACTATGAACACCACATCCGATACTAAACGACGTCTCAATCTGAGGCGTCGTTTTTTTGAATACAGCGGATTTCATCTGCCTGTTTTTCACTGCCGTCGCTGTCCCAGTTCATAAGAGACATGCGGGCTGTGCGGGTTAATTTGTCATGAATTATGATTAAAATTGGCCCGTTAGTTGGCTTACTGTTCGTCAGCTAGAGATGCGTCCTATTCCGACCTCCGGGGCTGGCTGACAACGCTGGAACAGGGCGGACATCGATTTGAACTTACGCAGAAGATCACTGCGCAATTTCAAATACGAGTCTTCTTCTAGCCCGGGAAACTCGCCCGGACAAGAAGAACTTCGCCCTTGAGCATTGTCAGCCAGCCCCTCCGGTCGGGAAGCCGCTCGAATGGCAGATGAACGACCGCCTACCTTGGTACAATTGAGCATTGAGTATGAGGGACTGGTCCTTGAGACAAACGTTTAACTAGTATAGATACTGACTTATGGCATTTAATTATTGGGAAGACACTTGAATATTAGTCACCCATTTCAATACCGTAAACTTCAATGGCAACTAGTCTTGAATTCAGTTGATAAAATTACCTAATACTTAGAAGAGATTGCCGAAAAAACCACCGAATTCTCAACTCACCGTGGAGACATCGCCCAAAACCACAAAATCAGACCTCAAAGTGGAGATAAAAACCCATTTTGAAGTCTGATTTCACTTTGGAGCGGTGAACGACAAATCAGTAATTTAATCTTTCAGCAGCCACGTTTAGAACTCAAGGTTTTGCTACGTCAAGCGACCAGAGAAAATTCTAACAACTTCAGTTAAGTCGCTCGTCTGATGGCACAAGCAAGAAAGCTTAGCTATCATTAGAAACTAGTCTGATAGTTGACTATCAAAATGACCGCGGCTAAGAATCAACGACTAATTCAATAAAAAGTTGAGTGCGCACACATCTGCCTTTCGAATACCATCCCGGCTGGAAGGTGTTTCTGACAATGCTCAGCGATGAAATTTCACTTAGCAAGCGTCTTTTGCTTGGTTAGTGAAAGACCAGTATTTAAGACGTGGGTTGTCGGCTTAAATCTGTGTCCATCGCGTTCCAGCGTTGTCAGAAATGCCTGGAAGCCGGTGTAGGACGAACAAAACGACAGCTTTACGCTAACTCGCTTTGTTTCCAGCGGTTCTTAGCTGGTAGCACTTGAGCTCCAAAAATAGCACAATTTAATCATATTTAATCCCAATTGATAACAGTCACGCTTTCAATGATGTCGGCACGGATTCTTCACTCGTAATATTGCCGTGCAAAAAAGCCAGCTCAAGTGAGGTCACCCGAACTGGCGAAGATCATTTTTAGCGATTAATATTTTTATATCAAACGGCTCTAATTAGCTTGTGGTAATTTATAGCGTAAGGCGCGATACACCAGCGCGACCACGTATACCGTAATAAAGCGGTCGAGGTAATCAGTACCCACCTGAATCAAGAACACTGCCAGTGGTTTTGCCATTCCAGTCCCTAATAACAGTTGGACTAGCATGCTAGAACCTGATGACGTGATGCCTTGGAACAATATCACGGTGATTGCCGTCGACAACAGTGTGCCGGGTAACGAAATGACCGCCGCTAACCACCAGTTGGACCGCCATGTTCCAGGTTTGACCCGCCGGTAGAGTAGACCAGCGACTAGCCCCGTCACCAATTGAACTGGCATGAAAAATAGTGAGTATAAATCAGTTGTGGCACCGACGATCACGCCCGTCGCACCACCAGCCAGCATCCCACCAAGGGGCCCAAAGACCGCTGCAGCGAGGACCGTGCCAATCGAATCAAGGTAAATCGGTAATTTTAGCATCAGTGCAATGTTACTCCCGACGAAGTTCAAAGCGATGCACAGCGCTAATAAGGTAATCGTCCGCGTCTTTATTTTTCGCATGGCGTCACCAATTGGTTCAGGACTTGGGTCAAATCAGGCTCGGTCGCCCCGAATACAGTCGTTAAGAATAGCCGCCAGAATGCTGGGACATCAACATCCGTCATAATTTCACTATTAGCCGGCGTGTGCCAGAAGTCATGGTCATCGACAATCGACTGACCGCGGGCAACCCCCGTCGTCGCCACCGTCGTATAACTTTCGAAGCCCGCTAAAATGGCCGGGTCAATCATCGCAGCCACGGCCAACGGATCATTGATGACACAGCCAATCACCCGTTCGTACTGCCAGTGGAAATCAAAATAGAACTTGGTGATTTTTTCGACAAAGGATCCTAGCTCAGGATTGATGTCTTTAATATACGTCAACAAACTCGGCGTTAAGACGATTTTTCGCGTGACATCTAAGCCGACCATTTGAATCGGGACCGGCATTAAATCAAAGACGACTTTGGCCGCATCCGGATCACACCAGAAATTATATTCTGCCACTGGTGAACAATTGCCATGACTGCGATAACTGCCGCCCATCAAGGTAAACTGTTCGACTTGTTCAAATAGTTGCGGGTCACGCTGTAGTACCGTGGCAATATTGGTCAGTGGTCCCAATGCCAGAATTGACGTGGTCGGTGCTTCGGTCAGTGTATCCACAATAAAGGAAACGGCATCCTGAATCGGCCGAACCGCTGTGACTTCCGGAATCTGGCTATTCCCGAGGCCATCATCACCGTGCGTGTCTTGTGCACTGGTGTACGGCACTTCCAGTGGACGGTTGGCGCCTAAGTAGACCGGAATATCCAATCGGTCTGCCAAATCTAAAATTTTGAGGGCATTTTCTGCCCCGATGTGGGTGGGCACGTTCCCACAAACGATCGTAATCCCAATCACATTAAGTGCCGGTGATTTTAATGCCAGTAATAAAGCTAAACTGTCATCGATTCCGGGATCGCAATCAATAATGACGTTACGGGTTGCATTCATTCTCCTACCTCCGATTACTGAAGTTCTTGGTTTTTTATTCTGGGCAGTTTACGAACCAGACCAGCAGATTGCAACCAACCATGCTGAATTGTATGAAATGCTAGTCCAATTATAGCGGAGACGACCGTAATTGAAAACCACCAAAACGGTACTGTTAACGACATTCAAGTGGTTAGAACGTTTCGCCGGTGCTTGCACCATTTTCCACGCCACCCACTCGTCCATTAATTATGTAACTGAACTTTTACCGGAGTTCAGTAAGTGTAGCGCTGGAAAACATGGTACAATGTGACTACTAAAGATAAAGTAGGTGTCGAATCATGCGTAAAGTTCAGTTTTATGGGGCCATTTCAATTGACGGTTACCTTGCGACTAAAGATAATCGTCTCGACTGGTTATTCCAGACGCCCGGCGCTAACGATGCCCCTACCGAAGCGTTCATGCAGCAAGTTGATACGGCCATTATGGGTCGCCATACTTACGAGTACACGATGGAACAAACGACCGATCAGCTCATCAATCCTTACAATCCAGCGACTCGCAACATTGGGATGACGAGCCAGCCGCAACCAGGTGACGAGCGCACGCAATTCACCAACAGCCCGGTTGCAGACATTGTTCAAGACCTCCGACTAGCGCCCGGTCGTAACATCTGGATCGTTGGTGGCGCCGGCGTCTTAATGCCACTACTCGCCGCGGACCTGATTGACGACCTCTACATTCAAATCGCACCGATCATCCTCGGCACTGGCATTCCACTGTTCACTGCCGTGGCGCATCAGCAACGCTTTGAACTGGTCGCAACCAACCACTATGACCAACTCGCTGAAGTCCATTTTCAACGACTGCCAACTGAATAGCATGCAAAAGACCGATTTGGCAATCATCGCCAAACCGGTCTTTTCTTCAAATCCATTTGTATCAATTAACGGCTAATCGGGTAACGACTGACCACAGACTCAAGCAGCTGCCTGCCGTTTAACTGCCCCACGCAGGAGCAACGGGGCAATCAAGGTCGTCAAAATAATTGCCGTGATCACTGCCGAATACCGGTCAGCTGACAACAACTTTCCTTGATACCCAATCTGCGCAATAATCAACGCCATTTCACCCCGCGAGACCATCCCAGCCCCGATTTCATAACCACTCAACCAGTTGAAGCCGGCTAACCGTGCCCCAATTCCAGCCCCGAGTAATTTCGTGACGATCGCCGCAATTGTAATCACGACAATGAACCAGAAATCGCTCAAGAAGCCTTTAAATGACATGTTCAAGCCGATGCTAACGAAGAAGACCGGGATGAAGACCGCGTTCCCAATCGGCTGGATATGGTCATCAATGACCTCGTGATAATCGGTCTGACCAACTGCAATACCAGCGAAAAATGCCCCAATCACGGCACTCAGGCCAATCATATCGGCTAAATAAGAGAGGCCAAAACAAATCACCAGCGACATCAGCGTAATCGACGTCGGCACTAATAGTGCATTCCCGACCGCCATCAAGTGTGGCACGACCCATTTGACCACGAAGAACAAGGCAATGAAGAACGCTAGCTGAATCGCTAACGACAACCCCAGATTCGTCGAGGCGTGACTCCCTCCACCGCTGACTTCACTACCGAATAGGCTAATCATCAGACTTAAAATCAGCACGGCCAGTACGTCATCCACGACGGCCGCACCCAAAATCGTGGTGCCTTCCTTACCATCGAGTGCGCCAAGTTCTTTCAACACGGCCACAGAAATGGAAACCGACGTCGCCGCAAAGGTCACGCCCAAAAACAAACTTTCAGTGGCATTCAAATGAAACATCTGACTGCACCAATCAATGACGCCGACGGGCAAAATCACACCCAGCACTGCGACTAACAGACTGGGACGCCAATATTTTTTTAATAACTGTAAATTACTTTCCAACCCGGCCATGAACATCAAGATGATAACGCCCAGTTCGGCGAAGTCCTTGATGAAACTCGTGGCTGAGACCCAGCCGAGCACAGCGGGACCCAAGACGATACCACTCAACAACTGACCAATCACGGCCGGTAAGCCCATGCGGACACTCAAATGGCCGGCGACTGCGGTCACGATTAAAATTAATGCTAAACTACCAACGTAATCCATTAAATCCTCCTAATTCCAAAAAAAGACACGTCAAGAAGCGACTACCCAACCCAAAAGTAGTCCGCATTCTTGAAGTGTCCTTCAACCGTAAAAACTATTCGTGGAACTAGTATAGCATATTTTCATGAGTCTGGCCGTGACAACTGCTCGTGAAAGCGGTTATAATAAGTTTACATTCTGTTAATCGAAAGGTCGCTTCGTCGTGTTGAATATTCCAGATTTTCGTCAACGTTTTGGTTTCTTAATTTTTTCCATCTTACTTAATTCTGCCGCTAATGCTCTGACGATTTCAACTAGTCTCGGGAGTGCGGTCTGGACTGGCTCGAGCGTTAACCTCTCCGACTGGACGCATATCTCACTCGGAACGACACTCCTCTTATATGGCGTGGTCGTCACCATCCTCAATCAACTGTTATTGGGGCATTTTGACCGGCGCCGCTTTATTTCTAATCTCCTATACATCGTGCCGTTTAGCTACCTCGTGCAGTTTATCGGCTATTTCTGGGATTGGCTGAGAATTCCGGCACTCCCACTGATTCCGCGCCTGATTCTCAATATCTTAGGCTTGTTAGGGGTGGCCGCGGCCGTGTCCATTTATCAACGGTGTAATTTAATTCAACATCCCAACGATGACTTATCGTACATTTTACGGTTCCGGTTCCTCCACGGCTCAGCCATCATCGCGCAATGGACCAGTTATCTGCCACCTCTCGCGATCATCGTCATCTCATTTTTCGCCACTGGACACCTGCGTGCGATCGGGTTCGGTACCGCCTTTGCCTTAATTGCCCAAGGCGCCATCATGGGCTGGTCGGATCACCACGTCTTTCCACGCCTCAAGCACCACGTCGACGTTGCTCAGGCCCATCACTCCGCTTAAACGCGTATTGACAAACGCCCACGCCAAACCCAATAATGGGACTATTCTAATTTATTGGGGTCATGCACATGAATCTTACGCAACTTACGAGTCAAATTGTTTTGATGTTCATTCTGATGTTGGTCGGACTACTGGTGAATAAGCTCGGCTTTATGCATGCCCAGACTTCGACTGACTTAACGAACATTCTATTGTACATCGTTTCACCCTGCCTGATTATTCAGGCGTTTGAGCAATCGTTCTCGGCGGACCGATTGCAGTTACTGGCACGCGTGATTGTCGGTATTATCATCATTTACATTATTATGATTATTGTGACTCAGCTATTATTCAAACCAGTGGCGGATCCAAATTTGCGGCGAATTATGCGCTACGGTTCGGTTTATTCCAACGCCGGCTTTATGGGCATTCCACTGACTAGCTCACTATTCGGCGCGACCGGTGTCTTCTTCGCGGTCGCATCGCTGGCAGCCTTTAACATTTTCAGTTGGACGCACGGCATTAGCCTGTTTACTGGCCGACAAGGGAACCGCCGTGAAAACTTCAAGCAAATCGTGTTGAATCCCAATATCATTGCCATCGTGGTCGGTTTAATTCTGTTCGTGACGTCATTTCGGTTACCAACCATCGCGAATAGTGCGATTAAATACGTGAGCTCGGTCAACACGCCACTATCGATGATCGTCATCGGTAATAGCTTGGCGGATGTCAAACTAAATCGCGCCACACTTGATAAGCGCCTCTGGTGGGTGCTGTTGCTCCGTAATTTGCTGTTTCCCTACCTAGCGATCGTCGTCCTGCAGCTGATGGGAATCACTGGTGTGCCGCTGTACACGACCGTGTTGATGGCCGCTTGCCCAGTCGCCGGCATCGTCGTCTTATTTTCGCTGAAAGTCCATGGCAACCCCGGCCCGGCGGTCGCACTCATGAGTATTTCAACGATTCTAAGCGTCGTCACGATTCCAATCGTCTTTGCACTTGTGAACTTACATTAGCGCTAGCAACAAGCTAGGCCTAGCGGGTACACTGGCATTCAAACCAGCGCCACTACCCAAATAAATCTAAAATAGACGTATCAGAATTATTGAAAATCCTGACACGTCTATTTTTTACAATCGATTGCCTTGCGTTGATTCATATCGCTTAGTTAATCTTGAACGTTACTTTGCGGCCACGTTTAACGGTGGTGTCTGGGCCATCCGGGGCTGCATTAGCCCGGTTGGCGAGAATAATTGGTCAATGAGGGCTTCTGGTAATAATTCGCGCTGACGTAGTAATGCCGGGATGGCTTGATGAGCAGCCAATGCTTCCTTGATCAGGGTCGTCGTCATTTCATAACCGAGATACGGCGCTAAGACCGTTGCGGTGATTGCGGAGTGAGCGACTTGGTCTGCACACCGTTCCCGGTTGACCGTCAATTGCCGAACACAGTGATCGACCAGCGTTTCAATGGCGTGTTGCAAATGGGCTTCACTGGCCAACAAGGCGCGTAACATGATTGGTTCAAAAGCATTGAGCTCCAGTTGACCAGCTTCCGCCGCCATGGTGACCGTTGTATCGTTGCCCATCACTTCAAACGCGACTTGGTTGACCACTTCTGGAATAACCGGGTTGATTTTTCCAGGCATGATTGAGGAGCCAGCTTGTTGAGCAGGTAAATTCAGCTCACCAAATCCGGCTTGGGGACCACTCGCCAACAATCGTAAGTCGTTGCTGAATTTCGATAGGTCGATAGCTAGGGTCTTCATCGCGGCCGAAAAGGCGACAAACAAATCACAATTTTGCGTCGCGTCGATCAAATCATCCGCAGCGACCAAAGTTAACCCCGTATTCCGTTGTAGCTGTTGCAGAATCTGTTGCTGATAGGTCGCAGTGGCATTGATGCCAGTCCCAATTGCCGTCCCACCTAAATTGACCCGCTGTAACTGTTCCCCCGCCTGCCGAATCCGGCTCAAATCGCGTTTGAACAACTGGTAATAGGCATGAAAGGTCCGTCCATAGGTGGTGGGGACCGCGTCTTCAAGCTGGGTTCGCCCAACTTTGATGGCGTCCTGATAACGCTGAGACTTGACTAACAGCGTCTGGACCAGTCGACTGAGGGCCGTCAATAAACCTGGCAGTTGGATCTGCAGTGCCATTTTACCAGCCGTCGGAAACGTGTCATTGGTCGATTGTGATTGGTTGACGTCATCGTTGGGATGCACGGTCACCGCTGGCACTAATTGGTGCGCCAGATTAGCAACGACTTCATTGACGTTCATGTTCGCCGAAGTGCCGGCGCCACCTTGAATCGCTGGGACAATGAAGTTATCCGCGTAACGTCCGAGCAGCAACTGATTGCATGCCGCAATAATGGCTTGCGCCTTAGCACTCGTTAAGGTTCCAGCAGCCGCATTGACACTGGAAGCGGCCTTCTTGATTTGAACGAGGCTTTGAATAATCAGCGGATGCATCAATTCCGTAGAAATCGGAAAATTGTGGACCGCACGCAAGGTATGAATCCCATATAAGGCATCGTCTGGAACCGCTAACTCACCAATACAATCTGCTTCAATTCGCATAGCAAAACCCTCTTATTTAGATTTCATGTAACATCTTCTAACATGAATAACTAGAGTTTAGACCATTTTTATTGAAATACAATCCCTTTAATGGAGTTATGCGTAATCTAAAGTTCAACGTCAATTGAGATTAAGATACATCGGATTCATCATCGTCAGACTTCACATTGATTAGTCGTCATCCGCTAGCAACGCCTATACCAATTATTAAGTTATTACACAAACGTTAATAATCTGCGAGTAATCTGTAACCGTTCGTTTATAAATACTTGTCCTCTAATGCGTTGTGCTAGTTATGATTTAGCTTTAAAGATGGTTAAATCATGACAATTTCTAAGTTCAAGTGCTGCCAGCTGAGACCCGCTGGAAACAAAGCGAGTTAGCGTAAAGCTGTCGTGTTGTTCGTCCTACACCGGCTTCCAGGTATTTCTGACAACGCTGGAACGCGATGGACACAGATTTAAGCCGACAACCCACGTCTTAAATACTGGTCTTTCACTAACCAAGCAAAAGACGCTTGCTAAGTGAAATTTCATCGCTGAGCATTGTCAGAAACACCTTCCAGCCTGGATGGTATTCGAAAGGCAGACGTGAGCGAACTCAACTTTTTCTTAGATTAGTCGTTGATTCATAGTCCAAAGTCATTTTGACATTCAACTGTCAGACTGGTTCTAATGATAGCTAAGCTTCCTAACCCATGTTTTAACTTTTCGAATCGCGGTTTCACTGAATTTGTCAGAACTTTCTCTAGTCGTTGGAGATAGCAAAGTCTCGAATTCCAAACGACGGCAATTTAATCAACTCATTTCAAGGCCACTGTCCGTTGAATCTTGCGAATAAAATTCAACTGATTTTTTCAGTGATTAAGTGTGATAAAGCATTATTGACTCCGATTAAAAGTTTGTTTGAAGGACCAGTCACTTAATACTCAGTGGTCAGTTGTACCCAGATAGGTGGTCGTTAATCCGCCATTCGAGCGGGTTCCCGACTGGAGGGGCTGGCTGACAATGCTCAAGGGCGAAATTCTTCTTGTCCGGGTGAATTTCCCGGGCTAGAAGAAGATTCGTATTTGAAATTACGCAGTGTTTTTCTGCGTGAGTTCAAATCGATGTCCGCCCTGTTCCAGCGTTGTCAGCCAGCTCCGGAGGTCGGACTAAGACGCGCATCGGCTGACGAACAGGACGCCAACTTGTCATGATTTAGCCATGAATCATGACAAAGTAACTAGCACAATGCGTGTCCTCTAGTAATTTTTTAAGCCGAATATAGGTCAATCCAAAAGAAGCTGCTTCCACCAAATAAGAAGACTAATCTGACTCAAATCGAAGACGTCTGAAAATAGTCCACTATGCCGCCACAAACGCCACGCCACACACAATCTTTCATTGATTCCTTTAATGCCAGTTGAATCTTTAATTTCGTTCAATTGCTTTAGATAAATCTGATACCAAGTTTTTGAAACCTTTCGCGCGACTTGCACGTTTTGACAATCAATCCTGACAACATCCGCAACAATCATCGCGACTGGTCTCTAAGTCTCGTCCCTGTTGCAGCACTAGTTCTGCGCCTGACGTGCCACCACGCGTGGATAATGAATGAAGTGCGCGTAAAAGCCCATCACCAGTACCACGACGGGCTAATCCACAAACGCCGTTCCAACCAGCTAGGTCCCACAAGACATTGCCACAAAACGAACCAAGCGCCCCGCCCATAAAGTAACCAAACATGAAGACGGAATTGAACCGGCTGCTAGCATGGACATCGATGCTCTGGATGCGTGCCTGATTAGCAACCTGTCCGAATTGGGTCCCTAAATCAAGAATCACGATACCGACAATCAGTCCAGCGATGTGGGTCCCACTCAACCAGAAGACGACGTAGGCCAGCGTAGACAACACCAACCCCAGTCCAATGATCGTTCGTGGGTGAAAACGGTCCGCCAGCCGACCAATCAATGGGGCTGCAAGAACCCCCGTTACGCCTAATAAGGCCAGCAAACCGGCTTCACGACTGCCCCAGCCATATTGATGTTGCAAATAGAAGACCAAGGTCGCCCAGAAAATATTGGAAACACCAAACAGCACAAACCCGTTGACCGCAGATGCACGCAAAACTGGGTAGCGACGCACCAGCTTCGGGACCGTTTTAATCATTTCCCGATAAGTGGTGGCATGTGCAGTGACTGGATCATGGGGCAGTTTTTGCCATAAAATCACCCACAGGCCCGCAATCAAAATGGCAGCTATCAGATAAACCATCTGCCATGGCAGGTAGCTGGCCAACACACCACTCACCGTCCGTGACAGCAAGACCCCGACTAACAGTCCGCTCAAAACATTCCCCAATACTTGACCACGTTGCTGCCGGGGCGCCAAGAAGCCCGCGTACGGAATAATCACTTGTGGTGCGACTGAGGTGACCCCAATCAACACACTGGCGATGGCGTACACCCAGATATTGGGCGCAACAAATGCCAGCAATGCTGAAACAATGGCGAGTACAAGTAATCGCATAATGAGCGTGCGCCGATTCATGATGTCACCCATCGGTACAATCAATAGCAGGCCAAATGCATAGCCTAATTGCGTCAGCATCGCCACCGCTCCGACGACGGCGTTAGCAAGATTGAACTGCTGGGCAATGTCCGCTTCGATTGGTTGGATGTAATTGATGTTAGCGACCACGATTGCCGCGGAAATCGCCATTAATAAGACGGTACTTTTGTTTAAAGATTTTGAATTCACGTTAATTTCCTTCCTAATTTACAAGATTGACTGTATCTTCAAATTAGAAAGCTTGTTCGACCCGTATAATCAACCAGTGTTTTAATTGCCGGTCGACGGGCCGTTCCATTGAATTATTTATCGTTCATCATAAACTCCTTTATTGCAATAATCCTTATTTTACCACGCGAATCCGCCTTTTCCACGTCTGCTTGGGACCAATCAATAGGCTTGACTCGCGCATCGTGCTATACTTATTGATTGTGCATTATTACAGAATCTATAAAAAGAAAGGACGGTACTATGCCAACTCAGAATTCAACGTTACCGCTCGATGCAAACGGCAAACCTTACCACCGGACTTGGTTAGTGTTGACTTTGCTCGTCGGAACGTTTACGACTTTTATCACTCAAACGTTGTTAACCACGGCTTTTCCAACGTTAATGACTGATTTTCACATTTCCGCAACCGCTGTTCAGTGGTTGACCACCGGCTTCATGCTGATTATGGGTATTATGATTCCGGTCAGTGCTTGGTTACTCACCCGAATCAATTCCAAATATTTATACCTAACTGCCATGGTCATCTTTGGCCTGGGAACGACGCTGGCGTACTTCGCCGTTAACTTTCAGATGTTACTGATTGCCCGAATGATTCAGGCAATGGGGGGTCAGAATTTCCGCACCCGTCTTTCAGACCATCATGTCATCGGTCTACCCGCCAGAAAAACGGGGCTCAGCGATGGGAACGGCCGGAATCGTTATTGGCCTAGCACCAGCCATCGGTCCGACCCTCTCCGGATGGATCATTGATAACTATTCCTGGCGGGCGCTCTTCCTATTCATCCTGCCAATCAATATTCTCGTCATCATCGTGTCATTATTTACGTTACGAAAAGTGTTGCCAACTTCCAAACAACCGATTGATTGGTGGTCGGTATTAATCTCCACGATTGGTTTTGGTAGCATGCTGTACGGTTTCTCATCCGTCGGCAATTCCGGCTGGGGGGACCCAATCGTACTCACAACCTTAGTCATCGGCCTAATTTTCATCGGTCTTTTCGTCTGGCGGCAGCTTCACATGGATCAGCCATTATTGGAATTACGCGTCTTTAAGATTCCAGCGTTTACCTTATCCGCCATTTTGACCGTCCTCGCCTACATGGCCATGATGGGGGTCGAAATGATTTTACCGATGTACATTCAAACGGTACTGGGCCGTTCAGCCATGGACTCCGGGCTGATTTTATTGCCTGGTGCCATTATGATGGGGATCATGAGCCCGATTACTGGTCGTATCTTCGACCATATTGGTGCTCGGATGGTGACAATGCCCGTTACGACCACTGGTATCAACGCATTACCATTCCGCTTGATTTCTCACGGGACTGCCGCTAACAATACGTTACGGCAAGTTGCCGCTTCAATGGGGACCGCCGTCCTCATCAGTGTCTACTCGAGTGTGGCCAAGTGGCAAATGCCAGCCCACCACCTCTTGACCCAAGCGCCGCTGAAATACAAGCAAGCTGGTATCACGGCAACTTTAACGGGTTATCACATGGCGTTCGTCGTTTCTCTGATTTTCTGTGCAATTGGCTTTGGTTTGACCTACTTCTTGAAGGCCAACCATTCGACCACACTCAGTCAGGAGGATGATGCCGCATGATTATCGTGTTATTGATTCTCGCCACTTTTGTCTTTGCCGGCGCGATGATTTTTGCCCGAGCGGGTCGTGCGCGCGTCGTCACAACGCTCATTAGCGGTCTGGTCATCGCTGGTGGACTTGGTGCCCTCATCCTAAACGATAATTATCACTGGGGCATGCATCAAGTGACACAGACGCAAATTCAAGATTTGGCTCCCTTGCAATCGAAACGCGCCGCATTACGTGTTCAACAACTCGGGACTGGTTCGGAGCGCGTCATCGCTTACCGTGTCGCGAGTGCCACAAAAGCCAGTCGCACGGTCGCCGCAACCACGACCACAACTAAGCTCACGACTGGAGCGCCTGCTCAAGTTCAGATCAGAACGACCACTTGGCAGTTCAAAAACCACTGGGCGCGCGTTCTCTTCAGCCTTGGCAATACCAAGACTAAGGTCGTCGCACGTCAGTATTTATTTACAATTCCCAAAACTTGGCAAGTGCTTACGGTTAGAAGTTAATCGTTAGGTTACTTAGCAAACAACTATTAGTTATAAAAAGGAACGCTCAACTTTTTTCAGTTGAGCGTTCCTTTTTTGGGATGTGTTGTTAAAATGATGGATTCACTATCTGTGCATCGTGCTTGTTATTATTTAGCATTTAAGATGATTGATGAATCATGCTACTTCTTAAGGTCAAATGTAGCCATCTAAGGCCCGCTGGAAACAGCCCGAACTCGCGTAAATCTGCTGTTGTGGCAGTGGTGCCCGGAGTTCAACCGTTGGTGTGACGTGGTAACTTAACATTTGCATCCCTGCTTTCTCGACAAAAAAATCGCAATCATGATTAATTAAATTATTAACCATTATTGCGATTTAAGTGATAAAAATCAACTAATGTCGGAGCAAAGCCGTAATCAAAATCAGCGCACTTACGACCTGCAGCGTCCCCACGCCCAGTCCGTATAACGCTAAGCGCTTCCCGGCTTTCAAGAAATTAACTAAGTTCAGCCGTAAACCGATCGCTGCTAATGCGATGATTTCAAACCAACTACTAATCGTATGCGCGGTCGTGCCAACGATTGCTGGCAACGAAACCAAGCTGTTCAGTGCACATAAAATCAGAAATCCTGCGACATACCATGGGAGCCAGTGACCATTCCCGTTGCCACTGACGACCGCATCTTCAGCCAATTCGTTTTCTAGTGTCCGTTGATGTAAGCGGCCAAAAATCAGCACGACGACCACTAACATCATGATTCGCATAATTTTAAAAATCGTGGCAAATTGCACGGTCGTCTGATTCACCATACTTGCTGCGGCTACCACTTGACCGACGGATTGCAAAGTCCCACCAATCAAAGCCCCTTTGAGGATCACACTGCCGCCAAATACGGCCATCCCCAGTACGGGCAGCGTTAGCATCAGCACGGTTCCCATCAAATTGACCAGCGTAATCACAGTCCCCTTGTCATCTTCATCGGCATCAATCACTGGTGCAATCGACGCAATCGCAGAAGAACCACAAACCGCGTTTCCCCCAGCCATCAACATCCGTACCGATTGACTAAAGCCTAGTTTGTTGCCTAACCACAAGGCGCCAACGATTGTGATCGTCATCTGGCACAGAATGAATACCACGCCTAGGCCGCCGATTTTGCCAATCGTTTGGACCGTCATCGTCGCACCCAGTAACATGACTGAATACTCCAACAACTTACTTTCCGCAAACTTCGTCCCCCGACCAAGTTGCGGTTGTTTCAAAACGGCGTTTCCACCCACAATTCCTAACAGAATTGCAATGGTTGCTGCCCCCAGCGCAGGGACTAACTGTGCCAGCCATTGACTAATAATGGCGATGGCAAGACTCGTCAGTAACCCTGGTAAAATCCCTTTGACCTTCATTCGCTTTCTCCCATCTCTATCCCGATGAGTTTAAGTATACGAAAGTTATTTACATTTGAGAAATAAATTATTATGATAGTTATTATTAAAAATCATAATAGTTTGGAGGGAGACGTATGTTCAAACAATTGGAGACCTTCTGTGCCGTGTATGAAACGCGAAATTTTTCCCACGCGGCCGAACAACTTTTCATTTCACAGCCCACGGTTTCAACTCAAATTAAACAATTAGAGGCGGATTTACAAACGACCCTGTTCACCCGTAATGGCCGTCAAGAAATCGTTCCGACTGCTAGTGGCCAGCTACTTTATCAACAAGCACAGAAGTTATTAACGACCTGGGCCGCGACTAAAACGGCCGTCCGTTCACCACGTCAATTGGTCAAGGTGCCTTGCCGCATTGGCGCGTCACATACGACTGGGAGCTTGATTTTGCCAGCACTCTTGGCCGAACTGAGCACTGCCAGTGACCGCTTCGATTTTCAAGTCACACTCGCTAATTCCGCGGAAATTCTAACTGCTATGTCACAGCACAAGCTCGACTTTGGTCTAGTGGAAAAGCCGCTGGTCACAGACCACTTGAACCGTTTGGCATTTGGTCATGACGAACTGGTCCACGCCGGCGATTTCAACAGTCCGCTCTGGCTTTTGCGTGAGCCGAATTCTGGCGTTCGCCACTATACCAACGCTTTTTTGAAAGCACGCAACATTCAGCCCGAGCAAGTCATGGTCATTCACAGTAATCAAATGATTGCCGATCTACTCGCTCGGGGTACGGGGCAAACGATTATTTCACGCCACGTACTCGCACCCACGATTCCAGTCGAAGCACTTAGCAGTCATTACCAACGCCAATTCTTCTTACTCACTAACCACCATCCAGCCGCCGCGCTACGACCGGTACAAGCCACCATTACGCAGTATTTGACGACCTGGTCAAACGGGTGAGCTGCATTTGTGATTGCAAAAAATTTATCGTTCAGTCGCAAAAAGGCCGGCGTGCAAATACGCCGGCCTACTTTAATGGCTCACTGATTGACAGAATACGATCAAACCGAGATGAACAAGCCGCTTCTCAGGTATGACAAACTAAACGTCCTTAAAACTTTTTCAGAACTTTTTCAGAACGTACTTCAACGTCGTTTTGTGATGAGCGTGATGGAAGACTAATCCAATCGACCTGATGCCGCGTTGTTGTGGCACAAAGATTGACGACATCGGAGCGAGGTCAACCGTTCGATACTTGCCGTAGCCGCGATAATTAAATTGGACACGGCCAAGGTCGCGATGTGATGCAATCTCTTCCACCGGAATAGTGTACGCCTGTTCACTGCCCGTCAAGGCATTCCGGAGCACGGTACTTTTATGAGCACGAATCGTTACAAGTCGATTTTTTCCGCGCAAGTTCACGCCACCCACTGTGAAGCGGTTAAGGTTAAAAGTGACTGTCTTAGGAGAGCGGTTGTTGATTTTCACATCCGTTCCAATCAGATAATTCCAGTGCCGGTCTCGCCTGATATGGTTGTTGTTTACTTGAAAGGTAAAATGAACCTGCCGTTGCACATTCTTGGATAACCGACTGAAATTACCAGTATTTTGGGTTAACGACGTCGTTACTGGTCGATGGCGCACACTTCGATGACTTGCGCTTACCGACAGTGGCGTCGCCAGTGACAAACATAAGCTACTACTTAATAAAAAGCCGACAATTTTCTCCTTTTTTCGCATCTATGTCACTTTCCTTCCAATCACATAGCATATGAAACTCGGTACCCAGTCAAGTTTCATGCGTGAATAATAGCGCCTGTCCGCTCTGACCTCAAGTCCTATCTCAAATAAATTTTTTAGCTAGCTTCAATCATCAAACAACAGTTAAAGTCAGCACGTCACAAATGCCATTACAACAGTATTTAGCCGTCTGCTATGCCTGTCGATCCATCTAAAATATCACCATTGTGAACTTACCAAACCATCGCCACGATGCCCACTTACCCACAAAAAAATAGCCTGACTAATGACAGCCAGACCATTTTAGTCTTACTGAACAACCGCCTGCCATCGTTGCCAGACTTGGTCGTCAGCATATTGTTCACTACTTTGATAGGCACCCTTGCTCAAACGTTGTTGCCGCTGTGGGCTTTCTAACGTCCGGGTCAGTGCTCGAACGAGTTGATTGATGGCACCATCCTTGACCAGATAGCCGTTCTTACCATCTTTGAGAATATCCTTTGGTCCATAATTAATATCATAGGCAATCACCGGTACCCCGTGACTCAGCGCTTCAATTAACGAGAGCGGCTGCGCATCACTTTCACCGGTATAAACGTAGGCGCCGGCTTGGTCGTATGCGCTGGTTAAGTCGGGTTGGTAGCCAGCAAAGGTAACCGCTGCACCTAAGTGAGCCTGTTCCACTTGTTGCTTTAACTGTTCCAGCATCCCGCCATAGCCATAAATGACCAGGGTGGCATCCTTAATTTTCCGCTGAACTTGTTCAAAAGCGGTGATCAGTTGGTCGACGCGCCGTTCAGCATCCAAGCGCCCCGTATAAATAATCTGATGCGCATGGCGGTCACTGACGGCGATTGGTGTGCGGTCAGCTTGTTGTTTAGTCACTACCGCGGCCGAAATAGCCAAAATTGGCACACTCGGATGCCCACCAAGCCACTGAGTTAAGTCCTGCTTTTGTTGTTCAGTACTCGTGATCACGCCATCCCAGGCACTTAAGAACTCATGGAGCCCGTAAACGTAGGCGTTGTTCAGATTCGAATAGACCTGGTCTCGTGGATCAACCGCGTGCGGCGTCGGCAGCCACAGATATTTTTTAGCCGCTGTTCGCATGTTGACGACTGGCCACTGGGCGGCTAACGGCCGGTCTGCAATAAAGACATTATCTTCATCGTACTGTTTGTTCAGTTCATCGAGGAAGAACCGGTACCATTCCTGTTCACCATTGAAATAGTAGTCGCGGCCCTGATAATCCATCAAATGACACAACGAGACGTAGTTGGCCCCATTACTATCATGGGCATAATACTGCTCAGCCATCCGCCGCCCATCCGGCCGATAAAAGATGTCCGTCACGGGTTCGCCCGCCGACGAGAAGAACTCATCACGTGCTTTGAAGCCCCGTTCATCATAATCAGTTCGCTGAACAAGGTTGTCAAAGCGGTCAAAGATTTCGATGAAGTAGACGTGGCCCACGGTACTTGGCACAAAGTGGACCTTGGCAATTAAACGGTCCCCAGCGCGGACTTCACTCACGTTCGGGTCGGGTTTGATATCATACGCTGCCGGCCAGTTCAAATCAGTCATCTTAACGACTTGACTCGGATAACTGGTCGTTTCACGGAAGAAATCAAACATATTGGCCATTTGATCGTCACCAATATTGAAGCGGCGCATGTTCTGATGCAATAAACCATCAAATTGGCGAGTCACCAGTTTAGCCGGCGCCTGATGCGCTTGAAATAGCTGAAGCCGTTTGAATTCAGCGTGCTCGACACCCGAGTTGAGTGCCATTAAATACTGATTGACAAAAAAGTTCATCGCTGCGTTGCCCCCTCACCTTGATAAAAAGCCGTTGCCGCTTGCATTAACGGCTGCCATTGTTGCCACACCGCAGCCGTACTGAAGCGCTGCGCATCTTGATAGGCTTGCTGGCTATAAGCGGCCAGTTGCTTCGGATGCGTCAACAAATCAATCATCGCCGCGGCTAGAGCATCCTCATCATTGACCGGTACCAAGCGGCCATCTTGCCCGTCGCGAATAATATCACGCGGACCATACTTCACGTCATAGGCAATTTGCGGGACCCCGTGGGCTTGGCCTTCCAGCAGTGCGAGCGCAAAACCTTCCGCACGCGACGTCAGCATCGCCAGCTGAGCGTCGTTATAGACCGCGGTCAAATCAGTCGTGTAATCATTAAAGGACACGGCTGACTGCAGACCCAACTTCTCGACTAACGCGCGCAACTTTTTACCCGTATCGCCGTTTGCATAGCCCCAAAAATCAAGGGTCGCATTCGGCACCTGTTGACGAACTTGTTTGAACGCCCGAATCACTTGATCCTGCTGCTTCTCTTCGGCGAGGCGAGCAACAAAAATAATCTTACCAGCCGTACGCGTCTCCCAGGCTGGTTTAGGAGCAGCTAACGTGGCATCATCGACGATGCCCACCGGAATGGTGTATACGGCTGGTTGATTGCTAAACCGGTCCTGAAAGTCCGCGGTCTGTTGCGCCGTTGAAGCGATAACGCCATTCCATTGGTCGAGGTTGTTCAGTGCATAGGCATAGTTAAAATTCAGTCCAGCGGTCTTAGGATGCGCTGGATCATTGACGTGATTACTGTGTAAGTGCATGACCTTAAAGGCCTTCGTCCGCATGTGAAGCGCAGCGTACGCCAACTCATACGTGCGATCGACAACAAAGACCGCATTCTTAGTCGTTCGATTCAACTCATCCAAAAAGAACGTCGTCATCGCCGTCTCACCGGTGAACGACCAGTCTTGACCACCATAATTAATAAACCGGTAAAGTGAATTTTGCACTTGATTTTGCCGGTCCGCCATATGAAAGGTTTGATAAACCACTTCACCAGCGGGATTAAAGACTTGTTCACTCGCGACTTGCCCATCAGCAGCATAAAACTGCTCAAGCCCCTTGAAACCGCGAGTATCGTACCAATCAGTCTTAACTAACTTGCCATTTTGGTCGTAATGCTGAACATTGTTCAGCTGCTTTTGCGTATTGGCAAACGTGTTGACCTTCATTAATAATTGATTATCTTGATAAACTTCGTAATTTCTCCCCACTGCTTCAACCCGTAAATCGGCAGCCAAATGCAAGTCATCAATGGTCATTGCAGTCGTGGGTTGCTGGCTACTGTGTTGAATAAAATCAAATAAGTTGATTTGATTTTTAGCCGCAATTCCCGCTGACTTCAAGGTTTGATGTAATGACAATGAAAAGAATCTGGTCACCATCTTAGCAGGAACGTGATGCTGGTTAAAAAGCGCCAGCCGTTTCATTTCAGCATGTTCGATGCCCGACTTTTTCGGGTTAATGCTGGTATTCACAAAATAATACATCCTTCTCGCTCCCTTACACGACGTTCTGCTTAACGGTTTCGATTATAACAAATTTCATGGTATTAATAAGAATTTCGCTC